>CALFBU010000284.1 GCA_937951455.1 uncultured Rhizobiaceae group bacterium | reverse complement strand
CGCATTACCGTCCAACATATTGGCTTCATCATTACCGCTGAGTACGTCATCACGAATGCCGCCAATCAGATTTTCAATACTGATGTATAAATTACCATACTGGTCAGTTGAAGTTTCAAGATCAATATCAATATCGAATGGGAAACCAGCTACTGCGGTACCTTGAACAACGTAGGTATCATTGCCTTCTCCACCATCGAAGATGTCGCCGTCGCCGTTATCAAATCCTGCTCGTAAGATATCATCGCCGGCGCCACCACGTAGTATGTCTGTTCCAGTGCTGCCGTCCAGCGTGTCATTACCGTCACCACCTTCAAGGACATCGTTACCAGAGCCACCAAATAGTGTATCATCATCAGCACCACCGAAAAGTTGATCATTACCAGAACCACCAACCAAATCATCGTTGCCGGCATCGCCATTCAGGATATCGTTACCAGAACCACCATCAAGCGCATCATTACCGTTGCCGCCGTTTAAGGTATCATTACCAGCACGACCAGATAATGTGTCGTCACCATCGAAACCGTTTAAGATATCTGGATTGCTTGAACGCGAATTATTTCGACCCAAAATAGTGTCGTTACCGCTAGTTCCGTTAAAGGTACGTAATGCCATACTTATGTGCCCCAATAGATGCGTCGTGAAACGCAAATAGAATTTCAATCGCTGAAGTTATCGCAAATAGGTTTTTATTGAATGATAAGAAAACCAGTAAACTTTTACGCAAATCGTTATTTAGCAACCAGCCATCATTTTTAATTGAATAGAATCAGCTAGTTATGTAGGATTAACCATTTTTCATACAGACGTTTGACACACGCATAGCCTCAAACTAGGTTAACAAAGGGTTAATTAGAGTTTTGAGCATGAGAAAAATATTAACATTCTTGGCTATATCAAGCTGCTATCTGGCGAGCACTGCCTCTCATGCTGGGAACACAGCACATATGAAATTGGCAGGATTAACGTCTCAGCCAATCGGTCATTATAATTATTGCAAACAATATCCATCCGATTGCAAGATCAAGGCAAGCGCGCGAAACGTTCCTGAGTTGACCCGCGAACGCTGGAAAGATCTTGTGGAAGTCAACAGCTACTCAAACTCGACCATCGCACCAGTTACAGACTTGGAAGGCTTTGGTGTTGAGGAGCTTTGGACCTATCCAACCAGCTTTGGGGATTGCGAAGATTACGTCTTGATGAAGCGTCACATGCTGATGCAGCGTGGGTGGCCTGCTTCAGCACTTCTTATTACCGTAGTGTTGCAGCCAAATGGCGAAGGCCATGCAGTTCTAACCGTCAGAACGGACCGTGCAGACTACGTGCTCGACAATCTGAATGGTAAAATCAAGCCGTGGAACGAGACAGAATACACATACCTCAAGCGACAATCAGAAAAATTTTCTGGTCACTGGACCAAGATACTCGACTTAAGAAGCTGATTAATTAACCTCAATCACCAGGAAAAGGCTGTAGCTCTTCACCACAGAGGCCGCATTCAAGATAATTTTTATTCCGAATTTTCCACAAGCGCTTATGCTCGTCGCTTATACTTTCACCCGTGATGATAGGATCAATAGAGCCTTCCGCAATCATGTATTCAGGTGATTTTTCAGCATTAATATCTGCAATTAAGCGCTCATCACTTAAAAAAGCGGAAAGAACAAAGCCAGTAAACAAGATTCTAAACATTTAAGAAACCCAAAAAACAGATTAACGTTTTATAAATATAATTCTTAAACTGCTAACAACCTCTTAAGGTTCCATGCTGAATGATTAAATTTAATATTTTTTATAAACCATATGGAAAGTAGTCTGCAGTATTTTGTACCCCACAATGGGGACGACGGTTTTGGTAGCAACAAAATTACAAACGACTAATGAAATTAGATTAAAGCAGGCGCTTCATCACTATGAAGATCATACCGCATTTTTTTACGGTAAGATTAGCGCGGCTGCAGCATCACTGATTACTTTCTTATTATCTAACGAATTATCACTGTTGGTAATTTCGGTTTCCATGATGGTTATCATGGCTTTTGATGTTGGAAACATTAAACTCCACAAACGTTTGATAGAGAAAAATTCGAATAAATTTACGTTTTGGAAGGCTCAATATACGTTTCTTTCAACCTCTTTCATGTTCTCGATGGGGCTTTGGTGTTTCTTCTGTTTTACCATAACAGCTGATCCATTCATCCATTTGCTTTGCATCTCTGTTACTATGGGTAACATTCTCAGCCTGATATCGCGTAATTTTACAAGCGACAAAATCCTGACAATGCAGCTATCTGCCGTTGCAATACCCATCGTACTTGGATTGCCTGCCTATGGCGATTTCAGAAGCATAATACTTTGCGCATTTTTCTTGCCCCTTTTTGCAAGTGTCAGGGACATATCAGCAAGATTGCGCAATATATTTTCGAGCATGGAAAAGCAATCTGATGAAAAAGATGCGTTTGGCGGTCAATTGAATGAAGCGCTTGAAAGTATGTCACATGGCCTGATGATGTTTGATGACGAAATGCGTCTCAAAATTATAAACAAGACAGCCCGCAAAATTCTAGCGATTGGTGACGACATCAACTGTTACAGCAAAAAACTCCAAGAGTTATCACGACTGATTGATGCACAACGCCCTTTGGTAAACAGAGTGCGTATACTACAAGAAACACTAACAAAACGCCTTAACCACAAGACAGCAGCCAAAGTTTTCAAGGTATCCCAATCCCAATTTGTAGAACTATCAATCAAGTTAAGAGAAGAAGGTGGTTGTGTCCTCGTTATTGAAGACGTTACCCAACGCATCGAATACCAGAACAGAATTAATCAGCTTGCGAAATTTGATGAACTGACGGGTCTTTGCAATCGCACTCACTTCATTCAACAGACAAAATATTTGTTGAAAGAGCTGGAACCAAACGAAACTGCTTCCGTCCTGTTCTTTGACCTTGACGAATTCAAAAGGATAAATGACACGCTCGGTCATGAAGCTGGCGACCATATTTTGATGAAAGTAGCAGAGCGCGCAAAGCATCTACTTCCCTCAAAAGCAATTTGCGCCCGTTATGGTGGCGATGAGTTTGTTTTGTATATTAATGATAAAGATATAGTTGGCAGTCTTGATCAGCTTGCAGACAGCATTGTTAAGGACATCTCTCGCGATGTAATGTTTAGCAATCAAAGAGTAAGCTTCGGCGCCAGCCTCGGCATTGCCAAATACCCCAAGGATGGCACCTCTATAGATCGCCTACTCAAACTTGCTGACCTTGCTCTCTATGCAGCAAAAGAAAGTGGCAAGAACACTTACCGATCGTTTACCACCGAATTGGAAGACAGCCTTGAAAAGCGTGTTTTGCTAGAAGAGGATTTGACTCTTGCTGTTGCAAACAACGATCTAGAACTTCACTTTCAACCGATTGTTCAAATTGAAAATGGACAACCAAAAATATTTGAAGCGCTTACACGCTGGACTCGCAATGGTACAGATCCAATTTCACCAGCCGAGTTTATACCTATCGCCGAAGACCTTGGATTAATAAGCGAAATTGGAAACTGGACACTGCGTGAAGCCTGTAAGATATGTAAAACCTGGCCTGCTGATATTTCAGTCGCGGTAAACCTGTCTGCCGTGCAATTTCGTGTCGGTTCAATCGTCGACATGGTGAAGGGAGCGCTTAAAGACAGTGGGCTGGAACCATCGCGCCTAGAAATTGAAATCACCGAAACTGCCATTTTGAATGATATGGAACATGCCGTTTTTGTATTGGAAGAGTTAAGCGCTCTAGGTGTTCGTATATCGCTGGATGATTTTGGAACTGGTTATTCTAGTTTGAGTTACTTGCACAAATTGCCATTGGATAAATTGAAAATAGACAAGTCTTTTATCGATGATTTGATTGAGAACCAGCGCTCTAGAACATTGCTTAAAGGCATTACAGTATTGGGCAAGGCTTTGGAATTAAAAATTGTTGTTGAAGGCGTAGAGACCAGTGAGCAATTTGATTTATTGAAAAAACATTATGATGTCGATTTTGTTCAAGGCTTTTATTTCTCAAAAGCACTGACAAAAGAAAATGCAGCCGACTTCATTTTCGCAAGCAGAGAGTCAATGTCAGTAGTTGATGAAATAGAAGATTATAACACGCAACATGTTGCCTAGCGCATGACGTGTTATAATTTGATTGCGATATACATGACGGACTGATACCTGTGCTGAATGCCTATCGCCTCACCCACTACAAAAAGCCTATTAAAATCTTGGCAGACACCTGCCATTTTGCTGATGGCCATGGCAGCGGTCATGCAAATTGCTTTTGCCGCCTGGATGGCGCTTACCAATAACTTCGCAATAGAAGTCTTGTCTTTTACTGGCAAGGAAATTGGCATCCAACAGTCAATTCGGGAGATCCCAGGATTCTTGTCCTTTGCAGCAGTCTTTTTGTTATTGTTAGGCCGTGAACAAACATGGGCCTATATTTCAATATTACTATTGGGTGGCGCAGCAGCCGTGACAGGAATATTCTCAAGCTTCCAAGGCTTCCTGATTACAACGTTCATATCTTCTGTAGGCTTCCATTATTATGAGACGATGCACCAGTCCCTCTCCCTACAATGGCTGCCAAAGAAAACGGCACCAGCAACAATGGGTAAAATTCTAGCTGTCAGTTCTTTTGCTCAATTGGCAGTCTTCGGATTTATATTTATCGCAGGCGCGTGGTTAGCCATGAGTTTCACCAGTATTTACATGGTCACAGGCATCTTCACTTGTGTTGGTATTTTAATCATTTGGCTGGCCTTCCCTAAATTCAACGATGGCGCCCCCCAACACAAAAAGCTTATCTTGAGACAACGCTATTGGCTCTATTATGCATTAACCTTCATGGGCGGAGCAAGAAGGCAAATCTTCATGGTTTTTGCTGGTTTCATGATGGTTGAGCGCTTCGGCTTTCAACTTCCTGACGTTATGGCGCTCATGTTTGCCAACCAACTGGTCACCATGATCCTAGCGCCCTTGATTGGTAAATGGATTATGCGCTTTGGCGAACGTAGAATTCTCACAATTGAATATATCGGCCTAATATGCGTCTTTATTGCATATGCCTACGTTCCAACCTGGGAAATGGCGGTTGCACTTTATCTCATTGATCACGCCTTTTTTGCGATGGCGATATCCATGAAAACATACTTCCAAAAGATAGCAGACCCCCGTGACATCGCACCAACGGCAGGCGTTGCCTTCACCATCAACCATATTGCCGCCGTATTTATCCCGGTATTATTTGGTTTGATTTGGGTCATAGACCCTGCGGCTGTGTTTCTTGCTGGTGCGGCAATGGCATTTGTCTCCTTAATACTTGCGCGCTTAGTGCCTATGGCACCTGAAGAAGGTAACGAATTTGTTTGGAGTGTTGAACAGGCAAAGACTTGATAATTCAGCAAACTACGCTGAATATAATTTGGCTATGAGAAACAAATCACTCCCTGTAGAAATCCTAAAATATGTAGCAATTGGCTCCGCCATGTTGCTAGCTGCTTGTACATCGGTCGGTGAACGCACAGTTGTGAGTGTTGCCTATTACACAGTTAAGGGCGAGACCTTCAGTGAAGTCGATAAACAAATCAAAATTCATGGGCCAGAAGTTACCGGTGTCGGCAAGGCGTTGGCCTCAACCGATTTGCGAATGTTGCCAAGTATAAAATACGAGCTTGCAAATGGCAGCTGTAAAGTTTCCAATGCGCGCATTAATGTAAAAGCCCGGGTTACCCTTCCAAGACACGCCAATGTAAACACGCTAAAGGCTGAACTGGCGCAAGCTTGGAATTCTCTTGAAGAGTACGCACGCGTTCATGAAGCCGTACATTTAGCAATCGCCGATCGTTACGCCATCGCTATGGAAAAGGCCATCAATGCGCTGCCCCCTGCCCAAGACTGCGTTAGCATGCGCGAAGATGTTCAGGTCGTATTTTCTGACCTCTTTGAAAAACATCATGCGGATCAATTGCAATTTGATGCTGATGAAAAAGAACGTATCCGAGGATTGGTAAAAAAGCGTAGCGCCAGCATTCCTCGCGAAACTGTTACTGAAACCCAGTAAGTTTTATTCTCATATTATTCAAAATTATGATGTAACCCCTCAAAATTATAGGGAAAATATCGTCATGACTTCATCAAAAAATACTCAGTTTGCACTTTTCAGCTTACGCTTATCTATTTTCATTTTAATGGTCGTTTGGGCTTACTTAAAAATTGCAGCGCCTGTGTCGTATGCAGGCGATGGCGCCGAGAGAGCTGGTATTTTTGCGGGTTTCTACGGTGTCTCAATTGGCCAATCTGCTGTTTTTGCCATTGGTATTGCTCAAATCGTGTTCCTGCTTGCCTATTTGGTTGGTCTTTTCAAAACTATTACTGTAGGTGGCGTCCTGTTGATGAATGCAGCCACACTCCTTGTTTCAATGCCCAAAATCCTAAATCCATTCGAACAACCTAATTTATTATTTTTAGCATCTGTACCCATTCTTGGCGCTTCGCTGGCTCATTTTTTGATGCGCAAAGACGATACATTCTTGTCCTTAGGCAAATAACGTCTCTGCGTCATGGAATTGGCGTTAATCAAGCTTGCAATTTAGTGCAAAATTAATTTAGGAATTCCCCAACAAGTACAAAGATTGGGGAATTCCATGTCAGCAGAAACAAAAGCACCTACCGTCGTTAAATCATGGGATGAATGGTCTCCCTTAAAACATGTGATCGTTGGCGTTGCAGATGGCTGCATGATTCCACCATCCGAGCCTGCGCTGGACGCAAAAGTACCCGAAGACAGCGACATGAAGGGCCAATGGGGGCCTCGTACGCAAGAAACCGTAGACAAGGCCAACGAACAGCTTAACAACTTTGCGAAAGTTCTGGAAAGCCGTGGCGTACGTGTAGACCGCCCTACTCCGATTGATTTCTCCAAGCCTGTCTCAACACCAGACTGGGAAAACCCATCTTCGTTCGGCTGTATGCCTCCGCGTGATGTTATCCTGACTGTTGGTAAGGAAATGCTGGAAGCAACCATGTCTTATCGTTGTCGCTTCTTTGAATACCTCTGCTATCGCGATTTGATGCAGCAATACTTTGAAGAAGACCCAGGTTTCCGCCACGTCTCAGCTCCAAAACCACGCATGACAGACGCGTCTTACCGCATGGACTATTTGGCTGACACCATCGGAGTTGAAAAGCGTCTTGAGTGGACCGCAGAAAAATTCTTCGTCACTACTGAAGAAGAGCCGATGTTTGATGCAGCAGATGTTTTGCGCTTTGGTAAAGACCTTATTGTACAGCACGGTTTCACAACGAACCTGAAAGGCATCGACTGGCTGCGCAGACATTACCCTGATCACCGCGTTAGAGCGGTGAATTTCCCGGGTGACCCATATCCAATCCACATTGATGCGACCTTCACACCCATCCGCCCTGGCCTCATCATCAACAACCCTGAGCGTAAATTGCCTGATGACCAGCGCGAATATTTCCATAAGAACGATTGGGAAATTGTAGACGCCGCCCGCCCTGCCCACAACCAGCCACCAGCGCTTTGTTATTCATCCGTTTGGCTCTCTATGAACGTTCTAATGGTGGACGAAAAAACCGTCTGCTGCGAAGCGTCCGAAGTCAACCAGATGGAGCAATTCGACAAAATGGGCCTGGAAGTCCTACCAATACCGTTTAGAGATGCATACGCCTTCGGCGGCGCCCTACACTGCGCCACAACAGACGTCTACCGCGAAGGCGATTGCATAGATTACTTCCCGAAGCAGTAAATTAACAAACTACCCCTCCTCGCGAAGAAGAAGGGGTAGCTTAAATTTTATTGAGCCAACTTATCGAGCGCCTTGATTGTATCTGTAACGCCTTTAATCGCGTTTTCTACCTCTTCAACCTGTTTAAGGGCCTCAGATTTGGTTTCTTCAGTAGCGTCAGCCGCATTTTGAATGGCAGCGGCTTCAGCTTTTTCAGCTGCAAGTTTTGCTTCCAGCTCTGCAAGCGCTGCTTTTTCAGCTTCTAGCTCTGCGCGGACTTTTTCTTCGGCCTCAAGTTTAATGCGAGCGTCTTCTTCAGCTTGAGCTTTCTTTGCCTCAAGCTCAGCTGCAGCCTTGGCAGCTTCCTCTTCTGCAGAATTCACAGCTTTGGCCGCTTCTTCTTCCGCAGCCTTAGCTGCTTCAGCTGCCTTTGCGGCTTCTGCTTCCATTTCTTCTTTTACCTTGGCTTCTGCTTCAAGCTTTATTCTGGCGTCTTCTTCAGCCTGAGCCTTTTTAGCTTCCAGTTCTGCAGCAGCCTTGGCGGCTTCTTCTTCAGCAAGTTTTGCAGCTTCAGCAGCTTTGGCTTCCGCTTCTTTCGCAATATCTTCAGCGGAAGGTGCCGTTGTGGTTACAGATGGTGTTTCTGTAGCTGTTGCTGCTGGTTGTTCTGGCTCGTTATTACAAGCAGCAAGAGTCAAAACTGCAATGACGGGGATTAGAATTTTTTTCATTTTGTTTCTTTCGATGATTAATTAGCCAATTAGCATAATGCCGCTGTACATATGGGAGTTCCGATTCGTAACTTCCATAGCGTAAATCACAAATCCGCATTCACTCGCCCATCTCTGAACGGTGTTATCCAATTCTTACTTACAAACTTGCAGGCTGCTCAAATAAACGCCAGTTAAGTTAGTAGTTCAGACGCTCGTTTGAGCAGCCCACGTAGAGATTTTTAGTACCGCCTCACGGGATAAATCGCGCGGGTCCAGCCTTCAAGGAGGGCGATAGCCCGAAACTACCGCCTTACCGCTCTACTGTCTCTGCTCTCGCTTAACTTCGGTGGCCAAACTGTGCTTGCTGAGCAGACGATAGATATATTATGCGGGAGGTTTGGAAAGCGGGGATAAGTTTTTCGAAAATACCCAAGTCAACATCATCCTGGTCGCGATGCGAACTGGGATGATGGGGCATAACGTGTGAGATTTATTGGGTAAAAAACTCTAACTATTGAAAGAATAAACTGTTAACTTAAACCCAAAGTAAAAATATCATATTCTAATTCTTAATTACTCTCTATTAAACCTATTTTTAATGGTGTATTGATTCTAAACGCTAAAATTAAAGGAATATCATTGAGTTACCCTCAACCACCAGCTTCTAAAAAAGCCGTAAAAAGAGCAGGTAAAAATATTGCTATTAATGATTTTGGAGCTGACGATATTGATCTAGTAGATTCATGGCGTAGTTCACATGGTTATGTAATAAATACATTTCAATCTTGGCTAAAAGGACATTTCCAAAAAAAAGATATACATATTGAATTTGCACAGAGATTAAAACGTAAACGTACAGTAATAGACAAAATCAAACGCGTTAAAGAAGACGGTACCCCACTAGTTAAAGACATTACCTCAATGCACGATTTAGCTGGATGTAGAATGATATTTAACAGCACAAATGATCTTTATAGCTTCAGAGAATATTTACATTCAACAAATGTTATGCGGAATGTAGATCATGAATTAAAGCACGAACCAGATAAGTTTGACTATATAAAAAAACCAAAGTTTTCTGGCTACAGGGGAGTGCATGACGTATATAGACACTTCCCTAGAGGGCATAGGCGTGATGAAGTTGCTAAAAAGCCTTGGGATGGCTTATTAGTAGAGATACAATACCGAACTAGAACACAGCATGCGTGGGCTACAGCAGTAGAAATCTCTGATTTGATAGACGATGAAAAAACTAAGTTTGCTATAAACGCAGGAAAACGTGGGCAATTTTTTATTTTAGCAAGTGAAATTCTTGCTAGAAATTATGAAGGAATTCACAATGCTCTACCTGAATTAACAGATGAAAATTTAATTAATAACTTAAAAAATCTAGAAGATGAACTAGGCATTTTGCAGCGACTTAGCATTATGAGAAAATTCGAGGACAATCAAAATTTAAAAAAACATAATGTTCTCAACATCATTGAAATAAATGGTGACCTCTCTTTACAAGTTTTTCCCTTTTCTAGTCCTCAAGATGCCATATTAAAAGCAACTGAACTAGAAAATGATGAGACTAGTTTAAATGCAGTTTACGTTCGCTCTGATAATCCAAATCAATTGAGATCTGCATACAGAAACTATTTTAATGATCCAGTAGATTTCGTTGAGTTATTAAATAATGTTATATCTGATTAACCCCCATCACCCATCACCAAAATGCTAAATTTTAGCTTCATCAGCCTTGTGCAATTGTTTAGCAGCAGCAGCCATTTTTGCTCTATCTTCGTTAAATTCAAATCCTTTAAGTTGGCTATCTTAAAGCTCCCGCTCCATCATTTGTCATGGACGCTAAACAACATTCAATAAAAAAAGGCCGATATTAAAATATCAGCCTTAAAGATTATGTTCGGGAAATTTGATGTTTTACGCTTGTTTTTCTGGTATGCGAACAACCAAACCATCAAGAGCATCGGTTACCTTAACCTGACAAGAAAGGCGCGATGTCGGCTGTACTTCCCATGCAAAATCAAGCATGTCTTCTTCCATGGCCTCAGGGCCACCGACTGCTTCTTTCCAAGCGTCATCAATATAAACATGACATGTTGCACAAGCACATGCACCACCGCATTCAGCCTCAATGCCGGGGACAGAATTCTTGATAGCAGTTTCCATGACGGTTGAACCGTTCGGAGCCTCTACCTCAAAAC
>CALFBU010000283.1 GCA_937951455.1 uncultured Rhizobiaceae group bacterium | reverse complement strand
TGCACAACGCAAAGCCTGTCTCTCAAGGGGTTCAGCCCAAGTGTTTCCGTATCGACTGCGATCGAGTCATGGTAGTTATCTAGATTTGGCAAGTCGCCTTTGTGAAACCGGATTGTCACCGCTTTTCCCCTTTTATGAAATAATAGAAATCTTATAGCCTGATTGTTCTAAACCGACAAATTGACCGATACGCCCGGTATCCAGTCATAAAGTAGTGCAAATAATAAAAGCCCAAGTGCGATACGATAAATCGCGAAAATCAAAAAGCTGGAACGTTTTACGAAGGCCATCAAGAAGGCAATCGCACCCAACGCCGCAAAGAACGTAAGAACTGCCGCCATGATTGCACCATTGGAGATTTCAATCCCTGATTCAATCGCATCTAGGGTTACAAAGGCACCTGCGCCCGCAATTGCCGGGATGCCGAGTAGAAAAGAAAACCGCGCCGCTTCAGGTCTTGAGAAACCCATAAAGCGTGCCGCTGTCATGGTAATGCCTGAGCGCGAAGTACCGGGAATAAGTGCTAGAGCCTGCGCAAACCCCATGGTAATAGCCGGTGACATTTTCATGTCTTCCATCACTTTGGTCTGCTTGCCAATGACATCAGCCACATACATCAGCACGCCAAAGATAATGGCATTCCATGCAATAACCTCAACTGAACGCAAGCTGTCACCATATCCTGATTTTTTAAGAAACAAACCAAAAGCAACCGCAGGAATGGTCGCGACAAGAATATAAAGCGCCATTCTTGAATTATCATTCATGCGCAGGCGTAATAAATCCAGCCCGCCACGTATCAGGTTCAGGACATCTCGCCAGAAATATACAATCACCGCAAAGAGTGAACCAATATGCACCATGACATCTGTTACCTGGCCCTGGTCAGGCCACCCCGTTAGTGCGGGGATCAAGGCAAGATGACCAGAGGATGAAATTGGCAGGAATTCTGTTATACCTTGCACAATGGCAAGGACGATAATTTGTTCAGGTGTCATCAAATCGCCTCAGGGTGCGGATTAACTTGCGTCAAACAAGTCACCTCTTTATTGTTTCAGGAACGCAGAACTGATTCATCTCCTGTTTTTCACGTTCGCGCCATAATTTCCAGTGGATTTATAAGTAATAGGCCTTATGCACACACTCTATCACCATCCAATGTCCGCCAGTTCGCGATATATTCGCCTGCTTTTGGCTGAATATTCTCAATCCGTTGGTTTTTTGGAAGAAAAGCCATGGGAGCGCAGAATGGAATTTTTGCAAATCAATCCGGCAGGCACGCTGCCGGTATTGATGGTGGATGAAGGAAAATTTGTCAGCGGTGGTATCGTGATCGGCGAATATCTCGATGAAACCAGCGGCGCCATGATGCGCGAGAGAAGACTGTTGTCAGAGAAGTCTTTGGAACGCGCAGAAACCAGACGCTTGGTTGAATGGTTTTTGGTAAAGTTTGATGCCGAGGTCACACGCTACATTGTGCAAGAGCGTGTCTTCAAGCAATTGATGCGCGCAGAAGAGGGCGGTGGTGCACCGGATTCAAACATCATTCGTGCAGCTCGCGCCAATTTGAAAAACCATTTGAAATATCTTTCAGCCCTGGTGGGTTCAAGAGATTGGCTGGCAGGCAATACAATTTCAGCTGCCGATATGGCTGCTGCTGCGGCACTTTCGGTACTGGATTATCTGGGCGAAATTCAGTGGGAAGATGAGCCAGCTGCAAAAGACTGGTTCGCACGCATGAAGTCGCGTCCATCTTATCGCCCTTTATTGGCGGATAAGGTTATGGGCCTGCCGCCCTCATCGCATTACATTGATCTGGATTTTTGATCTTTGGTTTCGGCTTACAAACTCAAGCAGGATTTAATCACTCGGGCTAAATCACTTGGGTTTGATGTTTGTAAAATTACCCCCGCATCGCTGCCTGACGAGATTGGCAACAAACTTGAAATCGCCATTGAATTAAATCGCCATGCCAGCATGACGTGGATGGAATCCACTCTGGAACGGCGAAAAACGCCAACAGCCATGTGGGACGAAGCAAATTCTGCCATCATGCTTGGCATGAACTATGGGCCAGACAGCAATCCACTTGAAACACTCAATCAAAAATCAAAAGCAACGATTTCCGTTTACGCCCGCAATCGCGATTATCACGATCTCATCAAAGGCAAGTTGAAAACATTGGCTGGATGGCTTGCGTCAAAAACTGGCGAAGATGTTAAAGTCTTTGTCGATACAGCACCCTTGATGGAAAAACCTTTAGCTAAACAGGCAGGACTTGGCTGGCAGGGGAAGCATACCAATCTGGTTTCCCGAGAATTTGGCTCATGGTTGTTTTTGGGCGCAATTTTAACAAAGGCTGATCTGCCATCGGATAATGAAGAAACAGACCACTGCGGGTCATGCCAATCCTGTCTTGATATTTGTCCGACCAACGCCTTTCCAGCTCCTTATCAACTGGATGCGGGGCGCTGTATTTCATACCTTACCATCGAGCATGATGGCGCTATTCCCATCGAGTTTCGCGAAGCGATGGGCAACCGGATTTACGGGTGTGATGATTGCTTGGCGATCTGTCCTTGGAATAAATACGCGCAGGAAACGTCAGAGATAAAATTGAAAGCGCGCGAAGATTTATCCGCACCTGATTTGGAAGAATTGGCACAACTGGATGACGCTCGATTTCGCGCAAAGTTTTCAGGTTCCCCCATCAAACGCATTGGCCGAAACAAGTTTCTTCGCAACGTTATGATCGCTATTGGAAATTCACAAGACCAATCCTTGAAAGCGCTCGCGTTGCAAAACAGCAAGGATGAAAGTCCAATCGTGAGAGCGGCAAGCATTTGGGCGTTATCCAGACTTGAAGAAGCAGCAAGCTTTGCCAATATGCGTAGCAAGGCATTAAAAAGCGAGACGGATCCGTCTGTTCTCGAAGAATGGAACAGACATGCGTAAACTCTTTATCTTTGGCTTTGGCTTTTCTTCAACCGCAATTGCGGAAAAAGCCGGAGAGGATTTTGACATCATCTGCGGCACTTCCCGTTCGCAAGAGAAAGTTGAAAAATTACGCGCGCAGGGGTTTGAAGCGGAAACCTTTGATGGAGCGTCTACGCCAGCATTGGAAGCCCAGCTAGCCGATACGACACACATCGTCATGTCGATTTCACCGGGTGAAGAAGATCCCGTCTTGCAAGCCTT
>CALFBU010000282.1 GCA_937951455.1 uncultured Rhizobiaceae group bacterium | reverse complement strand
AGGCAGTACCTTGGCTACATGGGGGCTGACAAAACCGGAACTTTCAAAAAATGTTGCTGGCATCGTTATGATATCCCCAAACTTTGAATTGCATGGCATCTCCACTTGGCTTGCAAACATTCCTTGGGCTGAAACCATATTACCAGCAGTTGCAGGTAAAGAACGCTCATGGGAGCCTTTGAATGAACAACATGGCAAGTGGTGGACAACCCAATATCCGAGCAAGGCAATCTTTCCCATGACCTCCATGCTCAAAGTTCTGAAGTCTGTTGATAAATCAACAATCACAACACCAGCATTTTTCATCTATGCGCCAGAAGATAAAGTTATCGTATCAAAAGAAGTTGCCAAAGTTGCTTCCGAATGGGGCGGACCCACGAAAATTCTAAAAATTGAAGAAACATCTGATCCCTTCAAACATGTTATTGCGGGCGATATTCTAAGCCCAGAAAATACCAAACGCGTTACTTATGAAATCATTGCTTGGATGGTTCAAAACAAGGAATTGAATTTGCCAGAACTCTTTCGCGGTTCTGGAAATGCATTTTAAGGCTTGGCATCGTTTGCAAAGGCATAAGCTGAAATAGCAACGGCCAGTAATATTGAATAGAACACAAACAACGCTTCATATTGAATGACCGGGTTTTCAGATACAGTATAAGCTTCAACAACTGGGCCACTTAACCACTGGAAAATACCTGCGCCTCCAATGGAACAGAAATTTAACAGCGTCACGCCTCGCCCTGTCAAATGCGCAGGCACAAAAGCCTTTCCGTGTGCCATTTGAACTGCATAGCTGGCCCCAAAAAATCCTATAATGACAAACCCTGTCATCGCCCAGAACGGATCAGACGGCAGATTAATTGCCATTGCGATACAAGTCGCTAAAACAATTACATTACCGATCATAATCACCCATTTTCGCGTGTTAAAAATACGATCAAGCGGGCCATAAAACAATGTTCCAACCGCCAAGGCAATCGACATGTATAAGGTGACCCTGCCTATTTGCAGCGTATCGTAATTAAAAAGGTCTTCGTGAAACGGACCAATCCATGAACCGCGCAGTCCCGCTGAGACCATATAGCCACCAAGAATTATCGGAAAAATAGGCCACAAAGCTCGTATTTTGATAAGCTCAAGATAGCCCCCATCCTGATCTTTTTCCAAAGAGATCTTTTCAGGGTCATCCACCAATAAGAACATGCCTGCACCTATCAGCAAAACGACAACTCCGATTGCAAGCGCGCTGTTTCGCCAGCCCCATATCTCAACAGCAGCCGCCAGAGGCTCAGAACTTCCGATGTTACCCAAAGTACCCAAGGCAATAAATACGGAGGTAAGGGTTGCAAGTTTTGCGGCATCATAATTTCTGATGAATATATAAAATGGCGCCATTAATGCTGGCGAACATCCCACCCCGATCAGCGCAGTTGCGATAATAATGGCAATCGGGCTTGTCGCATAAGCAAATAGGAACATGCCCCCACCTGCAAAAATGGTGAAAATATACCCCGCGGTGCGTCTAGGGCCTATGGAATCAAGCAGGATACCAACGGGAAACTGAAACAGTGCAAATGCCAAAAACCACGCGCCGGAAGCGTAAGCAAAGTCTGTTGCGGTCATGCCTAGATCAGTCGCCAAAACTGGCGTCAAAACCGCAAGAAATGCTCTGGAAAACTGACTAAATACATAAGCCAGACACATCACAAAAATTCCGCGCATTTAAATTCCCCAATTAACGTAAGACACCCCTACGCAGTTTAAAAATTAAACACAAGAAAAATGGTGAACACAGCGTCACTCTTCACGGGCTGTTCTTTCTCAAAACATCACATATGTTCAATAAAGCAATTACAAGAGGAAACCCATGCTTACACAAATCAAAGGACTGCATCACGTTACCTCTATGGCAAGTGATGCCAACAGCAACAATCAATTCTTCACAAAAGTGCTTGGACTACGCCGCATCAAGACAACGGTGAATTTTGACGCACCGGACGTTTACCACCTTTATTACGGTGATGAAGTTGGCACCCCTGGCTCCGTCATGACCTATTTTCCATTCACCAATATGGCTAAAGGCAAAGCAGGAACGGGAGAAGTTGGCACAACTGTCTTTTCAGTGCCCGATGGTTCTTTAACATTTTGGCAAAAGCGCTTCTCAGACATGAATGTCAAAACTGGCAACATTACAGAACAATTCGGTGAAAAACGTTTGGCTTTTTCAGGTCCTGATGGCGATGGCTTTGCACTGATGGAAGTTGCAAATGATGGAAGAAAACAGTGGCTATCCGATGGCCTAAACGATCAAGTCGCTATTCATGGCTTCCATTCAACAACCATGAGATTGCAAGATGATGGCGCCATGCGCGAATTACTTACATTCATGAATTATGAAATCCTTGATGAAAAACAAGGCGTTTTAAGGCTGGGTATCACGGATGGGAATGAAGCCAACATCATCGATCTCGAAACGCTACCGACAACACAATACGCACAACAAGGTGCAGGCTCTGTGCATCACATAGCATTCGCAGTCGAAAACAGAACAGCGCAGCTCGAAGTTAGAAAAGCACTGCTGGACACTGGGTATCAGGTGACCCCTGTCATTGATCGGGATTATTTCTGGGCAATATATTTCAGAACGCCTGGAGGTGTTTTATTTGAAATAGCCACTAATGAACCTGGATTCGAACGCGATGAGGACAAGGCACATTTGGGTGAAGCACTTAAGCTACCGTCACAGCACGAACATTTAAGAGAAGCGCTTGAACAGCATTTGCAACCTTTAAAAGATTAAGCGTACCATACTTAGATCATTACAAGGAGTAAGACATGAGCTGGAACCCAAGCCTTGAACCAAATTGCCCGAACTTGAATGACGTCGACTCGATCGAAACACTGATTGTACCCCGCTCGCGTGATCTTGGCGGTTTTGAAGTCAGACGTGCATTGCCAGCACCAAAACGTCAGATGGTGGGACCATTCATATTTTTTGATCAAATGGGACCAGCAGAATTTCTTACAGGTCAAGGGATTGATGTCCGCCCTCACCCACATATCGGAATCGGTACTGTGACTTACTTATTGAACGGAGAATTTCAACACCGGGATTCGCTTGGTACCAATCAGATGATTTACCCAGGAGAGGTAAACTGGATGACAGCGGGCAATGGCGTCACGCACTCCGAGCGCACAAGCGAAGCAACGCGACAAGGTAAGAGTAATCTCTTCGGCATTCAGACGTGGGTAGCGCTGCCAAAAGAAAAAGAAGAAATGCAAG
>CALFBU010000281.1 GCA_937951455.1 uncultured Rhizobiaceae group bacterium | reverse complement strand
AGACCTGCTTCGCGCGTTGGAATGAAATCGACATGCGCTGTGTCACGTTCCTCATCGAGGAATGACAATTGTTCGTCTGACAAAGGAAACCCTTTTAAAAAATCTTTAAACCATCATGGAGTCTGCCCGTGCGTTGGCACGGTCAGCTTTTGTATGATCGCCAAGACCTTTAAAGGCACGAGATACGGCTCGCCAGTTTTGAACCGACGTCGGTTTGAGGCTGGCGCGTTCATTGGCAAGACCAAGAGCAAGATCATACCGTTTGGAACGTAGGGCTGCTTCAAGTGAAGTCCAGCCAATGATATCACGTTGCGCGAAACTGCCGCCCAGACGGTGCGTCATGTAACGAACCGGTAGCAATCGGTCGACACAGTCGCCGTAGCGTTCATTTTTAAAGTCCTGAATGGCAAGGCAGAACGGAATACCGATTTCGCGGCTCATCGCAACATTTGCATCGGATGCATTTTCGACGTAGCGCTCATTGGCTGAAAGAAGTTTCTTTTGCGCATCCTCGCGGTTGTCAGAGACATAACACATCATGGCATGCACATCGTTAAAGGCATAAAGTGTGTCTTGTGCGGCGGGTACCCATTTGTCTGCAAGATGTCCCCAGCGGTCGCCGGATTCCTCGCCAACCAAATTAAGGCGCCACAAAAGCGCTGCAGCATCCAGTTCTTCATATTTATTGCCATCATTGGATCGACTGTCGAGATGCTTGTCAAAAATTTCCATCGACCTGTCATTTTGTTCAAGATCAAGATGATAAAGAGCGGTATGCCACCAAAGGTGATTGGCAAAATTGCTGTCGCCCCAGTGCTTGCGTTGGTCTTGCATGAAACGAATGCCACCAGATTGACGGCCGGTCATTTCCATCACATGACTGACGGCATGAACCGCATAGGGGTTATCGGGACGCAAAGCCAAAGCCTGTCTTCCCAGCTCTTCTGCTTGGAAATAATCATTGTTCTCTTCAAGACCGAAGGAATAAAACCCAAGCACAAATTCATAACCTGGCATGCTTTCATCCCAGAGGTTGAAGACGCGTGCAACGCAATCGCGTTGCCCAACCACATCGCCCAAAAGGACGTCGGTGTAGTGTACCAGTTCAAGCGCAAATAAATCGAGCGGGTATTGAGTGAGAACCGCTTCCCATTTTTGAACAGCACCGTAAAAATCACCGTTGACCCAGGCATGAACGGCTTCGTAGTGACCCTTTTCGCGGTCATTTGCCTTTGAAAGACGTTTCTCGGCTTCCTTTAGCGCGCCAACCATTTCGGAATAAATCCGCGTCTCCATAGCTTGCGTCATCCAGCCGGCCTTAAAGAGCCAGCCCATTATAAAATCAGGATGCTCCTCCAGCGTTTTGTCAATCACAGCTATTGCATCGCCACGAAACGAAAGAGAGGTTTCTACAGCAAGCTCAAGCCCGTCAATGGCGTCCTGATTCCCGTAAGAAATCGGCACACCGCGTGTATCAAATCCTGAATTTGACATAAGAATCTCTCCTAAGATGATCGTCTGTTATCCAAGGCATACAGAGAATAAGGGGTTTATTATGTTCAATCCAGATAACAATTGGTTGAACAGTTCTAATACTACTCATCACCCATACGTAGAGCCTGAATAAACGCTTCTTGCGGAATTTCCACGCGACCAAACTGGCGCATTTTCTTTTTACCGGCTTTTTGCTTGTCTAGCAATTTGCGCTTACGCGAGGCGTCACCACCATAACATTTAGCGGTCACATCTTTACGCATGGCAGAAAGCGTTTCGCGTGCAATCACCTTGCCGCCAATCGCTGCCTGAATTGGAATCTTGAACAAGTGACGTGGAATAAGCTCTTTAAGTTTTTCACACATCACACGCCCACGCTTTTCGGCCTGTGAGCGGTGAACCAGCATGGAAAGCGCATCAACAGGTTCTTCGTTGACAAGCACCTGCATTTTTACAAGATCGCCTGCGCGATTGTCTGAGATGTTATAATCAAAACTGGCGTAGCCGCGCGAAATGGATTTCAGACGGTCGTAAAAATCAAAGACAACTTCATTGAGTGGCAAGTCATAGGAGAGCATCGCCCGCTTGCCAACGTAAGTCAGGTCAATCTGAATGCCGCGACGGTCCTGACAGAGTTTTAGAATAGGACCCAAATATTCATCAGGCGTAAGAATTGTAGCTCTAATCCAGGGCTCGCGAATTTCCTCAATCTGCATTACGTCCGGCATATCAGCAGGGTTGTGCAAATAAAGCGTTGTCTGATCTTTCATTAGCATTTCGTAAACAACACTTGGTGCGGTCGCGATCAGATCGAGATCAAATTCGCGCTCCAAACGTTCCTGAATAATCTCAAGGTGCAAAAGCCCCAGGAAGCCACAACGGAAGCCAAAGCCAAGAGCAGCAGATGATTCCATTTCAAAAGAGAAACTGGCATCATTCAAACGAAGCTTGCCAACGGCAGAACGAAGATCTTCAAAGTCAGCAGCATCAACCGGGAAGAGACCACAGAATACAACAGGCTGAGCAGGCTTAAAGCCGGGCAGTGCTTCGGCAGTTTGTTTTTTGTCTTCGGTAATCGTATCGCCCACGCGTGTGTCAGCAACCTCTTTGATGGATGCTGTGATAAAGCCTATTTCACCGGGCCCAAGTTGATCCATCGGGATCATCTTCGGTGTCATTACACCCACACGGTCGATCAGATATTTGGCGTCTGTACCCATCATCTTGATCGTCTGGCCTTTCTTAATCTGGCCATCAATGACACGCACCAGCACAATCACACCCAGGTAGGCATCATACCAGCTGTCAACGAGCAAGGCTTTCAAAGGCGCATCAATGTCACCATGTAATGGCGCAGGCAGTTTTGTGACAATTGCCTCAAGCACTTCCTGAATGCCCTGGCCGG
>CALFBU010000280.1 GCA_937951455.1 uncultured Rhizobiaceae group bacterium | reverse complement strand
GCAAATGCAGAAAGTTTAAATCTGCTTTATCTGGATGCAACATGCCCGCTTGTTTCCAAGGTTCATAAACAAGCCATTCGCCATATCCGGCAAGGCCGCCATGTTTTGTTGATTGGCCATGCTGGTCATCCTGAAGTCATTGGCACCATGGGGCAGGTTGAGCCACATGAGATGACGTTGATTGAAGACGTTGAACAGGCGCAAAACTACGAACCAAAAGATGCGGATGCGCTTGGTTTTGTAACGCAGACCACGCTTTCAGTGGATGATACAGCCGAAGTGATTGACGCGCTCAAGGAACGCTTTCCAAATCTTCAGGCACCCGCGGCAGAGTCCATTTGTTATGCAACGACGAACCGCCAGGAAGTGGTTAAAGTAGCTGCAAAGGGTGCAGATCATTTTCTTATTGTTGGCGCGCCAAATTCTTCAAATTCCAAACGCCTCGTTGAAGTTGCAACGCGTGCGGGTGCCAAAAATTCAATTCTTGTGCAAAAGGCCGCCGAGATACCTTGGGACCAAATAGAGGGCGCAAAGGCTGTGGGGCTTTCGGCTGGTGCCTCAGCGCCTGAGATATTGGTCAATGAAATCATTGAGGCATTTCGAGAGCGTTTCGACATGACGCTCAATCTGGTTGAGACCGTTAAAGAAGACGAAGAGTTTCTGGTTGCGCGCGACCTGCGCGATACCGAACTCACTCCGCAGGATATGGCATTCGTAAATGGTGCTGTCTAAGCATGGCGGTCTATACAGAAATTTCTGATGTCGAGCTGATCGATTATCTTAAACAATATGACATCGGTGAACTGCATTCGCTGAAAGGTATTGCGGAAGGGGTTGAAAACTCCAACTACCTTTTATCGACGGATGCAGGAATGCATATTCTGACGCTTTACGAAAAGCGTGTTAACGTGGATGATCTTCCGTTCTTTCTGGGATTGATGGAGCATTTGGCAAAAAACGGACTGGAATGTCCGCAGCCGGTCGCACTGAATAGCGGAGAGCAATTGTCAACGCTTGCTGGGCGGCCATCAGCCATTATCAGTTACCTTGATGGTAATTCTGTTAAACGACCCTCCAATACGCATTGCCGTCAGTTGGGTGAGGCGCTGGCGCAGATGCATCTGGCAGGAGAAGGCTTTGCAATTAAGCGACCAAACGCACTGTCAGTAGACAATTGGCGTCCACTATACGAGATGTCGGGAAAAGGCTCTAACACTGTTGCTGACGGCCTTTCCACATTGATAGAAAATGAACTTACATATTTGGAGGCGCATTGGCCAAAAGGTCTGCCAAGCGGTGTTATCCATGCAGACCTTTTTCCGGATAATGTCTTTTTCCTGAAAGACAAACTATCCGGCATTATTGATTTTTATTTTGCCTGTAACGACATGTTTGCCTACGACATCGCGATTTGTATCAATGCCTGGTGCTTTGAAGCGGATAATGCATTCAATGTAACCAAGGCGCAAGGCATGCTGAATGGCTATAATTCCGTTCGCCAAATGAATGATGCTGAACTCGAGGCTTTGCCTGTGCTATGCCGTGGTTCTGCACTGCGTTTCTTATTGACGCGTTTGTATGATTGGTTGAACGTCCCTGAAGGTGCCATGGTAACACCCAAAAACCCTGCGGAATATATTGCCAAGCTGAAGTTTCATCAGTCTGTAAACAAGGCTTCTGAATACGGGGTAGAAGCTGCATGATCACAGTAGAAATTTGGACAGACGGTGCTTGCTCTGGCAACCCTGGCCCTGGCGGTTGGGGCGCGCTTCTTCGATACGGTGACAAAGAAAAAGAACTTTACGGCGGCCAAGCGGACACGACTAACAATCAAATGGAATTAAAAGCAGCCATTGAAGCCCTCAACGCGCTTAAGAAACCTTGCACCGTAGAGCTAACTACAGACAGCCAATATGTCAAAGGGGGCATGACGGGTTGGATTTTTGGCTGGAAAAAAAATGGCTGGAAAACCGCCAACAAAAAGCCCGTAAAAAATGTAGAGCTCTGGCAAGCCTTGGATGAAGCAGTATCAAGACACAAGGTCAATTGGCACTGGATTAAAGGCCATGCAGGACATGCAGAAAATGAAAAGGCGGACGAACTCGCCCGCCTTGGAATGGATGCATATAAATAGCTTAGGTTTTGAACCTAGAGTGCGCTTAGAATATTTTCAGCGCTTGAAGCGGTTGCATTGCTTGGTACATCGTCAATGTTCAGTGTTTCTACTTTGCCATCGTTGACAACCATCGCATAGCGCAATGAACGAAGTCCGAGGCCACGCTCGGTTAGATCAAGCTCCATGCCAATCGCTTTGGTAAAGTCGCCACTGCCATCAGCCAGATAAGTGATTTTGTCATCGCTATTTGTAGCCGTGTGCCATGCATCCATTACAAAAACATCATTGACAGAAACAACAGCTATTTCATCAACACCCTTGGCCTTGAGCGCATCTGCATGTTCCACAAATCCTGGAAGATGGTTATTATGACAAGTAGGTGTAAAAGCACCCGGTACAGCAAACAAAACAACCTTGCGGCCTTTAAACAAATCAGCAGACTTGACTTCCTTTGGGCCTTCTTCGCCCATGGTTGCAAAAGTAGCTTCAGGTAGTGTGTCACCTACAGAAATAGTCATAAAGTTTCTCCGACATTAAAAATAATTAGATGCTCAATATATAGAACTTTTATGGCTGTGTTCAACGCACTATTTCAATGCCTTTTGTGCCAGTCACAAGCGTGTAGCGAAGCTTGTGAGACAAAATATCAGTACCCTTAGGTGCGCGTGAAACATCTAGCTTGAAGGTAGCGCTATCTTCGTCCTGCGACATCAATTCAGCAGGCAATAAATACCAATCATTCGGCCCCTCAACGAAAAGCGAAGGTGTTCCAAAGCTCTGCTTGTGTTTTGTTTTGATAAAAAGCGCTCCATCAGTCTTTTGCTCTCGACTGACAAGCACGCTATCTGCATCTGCAACTTTGGGAACTGTAATCTTTGCAAAAGAAAAAGCTTGGACGGCCTGTGGGTCACTTTGAAGTAATTCATCGCTGTCGATGTGAAACTTTGCCGTAGCCGGAATGCAAACTTCTGAACAAACACCGATCAGCAAATCCAGATTGATTTTGGCACCACTCGTTGCAAGCAATTCTCCTTCAAAAGGAAACATGACTTTTTTCTTATAGCCGGCATAAGAACCGAAAGGCTGCGTAATGAGTTGTGGTGCTGGAAAAGCTACTTCTTTGGATTTGAAGGCAACCGATTTTGAAAAATTGAACAAGGGCGGAATGCCCGAACTTCCCGGATAACGCCAATAGGTTGACCAACCGTTGTCCAGCCTGACCTCAACTACACCAGACACTTTGTTGGTCGCAGGATCAAGGTGGGCGAGCACTCTGGCTTTTCCACCCCCCAAGTCCTGCCATTCACTCGAAGCGGCATGAACAATATTGCTGTTTAAAAGAAAGATACAAGCAAATAGCAGACAGAAGCGCGCCGTGTGCAGCTTTAGTACGTTAAAGATTTCTACTGTATATTTTTGCATGCTAAAGACATAAGGGATAAATAGCGATAAATCGACTTACAATCTCAACCTTATTATCATAATTAGGTGAGTAATGAGTGATAAATGAATCGCAACGTTTAAAAAAACAGGATTTAATTTTGCATACCTATGGAGCATCCAGATTATGAGCGAAGAAAAATTCCCATCTTTGTGCGGAAAGTTTCTCATCGCCATGCCTGGTATGGGGGATGCCAGATTTGATAAATCTGTTATTTATATCTGCGCGCATTCAGACGAAGGTGCCATGGGCTTCATCATCAACCAGACGTTAGATAATCCAAAAGTGCCAGACTTTCTGTGCCAGCTTGAAATCATTACGGAAGAAGAGCGTCATCAGCTACCAGATAGTGCATTAAACAAATTAATGAATTCTGGAGGGCCAGTGGAGCCAGGACGTGGTTTTGTATTGCATTCACCTGACTTTAACAGCGAATCTACCGTTGAAGTGAACGGCAACATCTGTTTAACCGCCACGTTAGAAATTCTTAGAGCTATTGCAACGGGACAAGGTCCTGAAGCATCATTTCTCGCACTTGGCTATTCAGGCTGGTCTGCGGGACAATTGGAAGATGAGATTGCTTCAAACGGCTGGCTCATTGCAGATGCAAAAGAAGATTTGATCTATGACACCAATAACAAAACAAAATATACAAGAAGCCTGAAATTATTGGGTATTGATGAAGCTTTGCTTTCAAGCAGTTCTGGCCACGCTTAGCATTTAACAGCCTTATTTTTCGCTTTCGATTACCTGATATACGGCATCGATTATCATCGGCTCCCCAAACAAATAACCTTGTGCATATTCACAACCCAGTTGCATCAGGTCCGTGGCGTCGGATTCATACTCCACACCTTCTGCAATAATGGACTGGTTCAATCCATGTCCCAGTGCAATGATTGAGCGTAAAATAACCAAACGCTCATGCTGCTCACGCGCCTGCACAAAGGACTTGTCAATTTTAATGGCGTTGAAGGGAACTTTAAGCAGATAGGACAGGCTTGAGTATCCAGTACCGAAATCATCCAGTGAGATTCCAACACCCAGTGCCTTGATACGAGACATGATTTGAGTGGAATGTTCCGGGTTTTCCATGACCATGCTTTCGGTCAATTCCATGCGCAACTTTTCTGGAGAAAGCCCGCTTACTTCAAGCGCGTTTTCTATATCTGCAATGATATCAGCTCTCAGCAGTTCACGGCTTGAAAGGTTTACACTCACAAAACAATCGCTGCCTGTTCTCTGATTAAGTGCCGCAAAATCTGATGTAGCGGTATTTAATACGAATAAACCCAATTCATTGATCAAGCCAGATTGTTCAGCAATGGGTACAAAATCGGGAGGCATAAGCATGCCAAGTTTTGGATGATTCCATCGAAGCAGAGCCTCAAAGCCTTTTGTCTTGCGATCATCCAAACTGATAATAGGTTGATAATAAAGTTGTAGCTGACCCAATTGCATTGCTCGACCCAAGTCATCGAGAAGAATGATTGAGTCATCTTTCGACTGCCTGAAAGCAGGGCGGAAGGGTTCTGTTCGATCACCACCATCACGCTTGGCCTGATCTTTTGCAAGTTCTGCATCCCGCATCAATTGCTCCGCCAGCGAATGTTCTGGCGTCCAACTTGCAAGCCCGATGGAGGATGCAAGAACCAGTTCTTTTTCCGAATAATCTATGGGTGCTTTAATGGTACGGCGCAATGCATCGGCAAAGGAGGCTATTTTCTTGGGTTCGGTTTCTGACAAAAGCAAAATGGCAAACTGGTCGCCGGAAAGCCGAGCCATGCTATCACCATTCTTTAACAATCGCGTCAACCTTCTCGCAAGCGTAAGCAAAATTGTATCGCCTACAGCAAACCCAAGGCTCATGTTTATCTCATTAAACCCATCAATATCGATGAAAAACACTGTAGGTCTGATGTCATCTTTTTGATGCGCGAGTTGAATAAGTGTTTCAAGCCTGCTTGTAAACAGTCCGCGATTTTCAAGGCCTGTTAAGTGATCTCTTACAGAATCTTGTAGCAGGCGCTCTTCTGATTTCTTTTGGTCCGTAATATCAGTCAATGTGCCGATGCAGCGCGAGACTTCGCCTGAAGTGTCCAGCATGGGGCGCGCGCGCAATTGAAACCACTGGTAATGTCCATCGCCATCACGCATTCTAAATCCTTGCGATATTCTTCCACGCTTATGTTCTGTGATGGCTGAAAGTGTAGACAAAAACCGATCACGATCATTAGGGTGAATGAGCTTTTGCCAGTTGGCTGGACTTGTATTGAAGCTTTTGAAATCCTGTTTGAGTAACTGTGAAATTTTGAAGTCCGCAGTGATCTTGTCCCGGTTTACATCCCAATCCCATAGGATGTCACCTGCACCCGTAAGCGCCAACGCAGAACGCTCCGCATCGCTGACAAGACCTTGTGCAAAAGCACCACCTGTAAAGGCGTGTTGCATGACGGTAAAGCACAAGAGCAAGACCACGAGTACAAGCCCGCCACCGAGTGCAGGTTGAATGACATCGTTTTCGATACGACCGGTAACAGTCATACCGGCACCAGCAAGCCAGGCAATTAATAATATCCACGTAGGAATGAGCATGACGGCGCGGTCAAATTTATTGAAGCTTTGATAGACCAGCAAAATCACACCGATCAAAACGGTAGCAGCAATGGATATTCTTGCGATACCAGCAGCAATTTGTGGTTCAAAGAACGCAACACCCATCAAGATGATAAGTCCTAATATCCACGCAATTATGCCAACGGATAATTTCTTGTTCCAGCGATTGAGGCTGAGATAGGCATATACAAAAATGATTAAACTGGTTGCCAAAAAGACTTCGGTACTGGCTCGCCAAAAAGGTTCGTTGGAGGCTTGCGTTCCAATAACCTTATTCCAAAACCCGAAATCAACGCAGATATATGCCAAGACGCCCCAAGCAATGCCGGCGGTCGCAGGGAACATTGCAGAGCCTTTGACCACAAATAAAATCGTTAGAAACACCGCCAGCAGCCCAGATATGCCGAGTACAATTCCGTAATAAAGCGTATAACTGTTCGCCGTATCCTTATATGCAGAAGGTTCCCACAAATAGAGCTTTGGCAGTTTATCTGTTTTTTGCTCCGCGATCAGCGTAATGACGGCACCTGGGTCCAGGGTCAGAAAAAACACATCTGCTTCGGTGTCGTTTTGACGGTCAAGCGCAAAACCTTCACTCGGCGTTATCGCCAAGATCCGGTTTGTATCAAGATCGGGCCAGACTATTTTGGAATTGACCATCCGGTAATGCGGGGCAACGATGAGGCGGTCTATTTGTTCATCACTTGTATTTGCCAGTGAAAACACCGCCCAATGCGAAATGCCATCTTCTTTTTTAGAACGCACTTCGATGCGTCGAACAATACCTTCTGCATCTGGCGCTGTGGAGATTTTGAGAGTACCATCTTGCCGTTTGTAGCGATCAATAGCATTCGTGATATCGAGTGCAATATCGTCAACAGATACGCTAACTGGCTCAAGCGCCTGGGCAGAAAAAGCCATGGTTAGGCAAATAAAAACGCTCAGTGCAATGCTGACCAAGTATTGAGTATATTGATTTACACGCTTCAAAATATATTCCCGCATCAAGGCCATTTCCCCAAACAGCTCAAGACGATACAGTTTACGCTATATCTGTCTGTTATACTTACACCACACAGGAAGTCATTTTTCCAGCTAAAAACAAGCTTTTATATGTTTTGTTTGACTTGCTCAGAATCCAAAATGGCAAAAAGGATATGGTCTTCGCGGGTTCCGTTTATTTCCAGATATTCGCGCGCATATCCCTCTTCTCTAAATCCACATTTTTTCAGCAGATTAATAGACGTTACATTAGATGGAAGACAGGCTGCCTCAACACGCTTTAAACGCAAGTTCAAAAAGGCAAACCCCAGAAGAGCAAGAACCGCTTTCTTCATATGACCTTTGCCAGCATGATTAACGCCCATCCAATAGCCAAGCATTGCGGAGCGCGTCGTATCATATGTTATTCGGGTCAAGCTAATGCCACCAATGAGTTGATTGTCACTACGTCTAAAAAGAAAATAAGTTCTCGCAGTGCCATTCTGCCTCTGTTGTGCGTAGGCTTTTAGTCGTCGTCGAAACCCGATGCTGGTTAAATCATCTTCTGGCCAAAGAGGTTCCCACGGTTTCAAAAACCCTTCGCTTTGGGAGCGTAGGTTTAGCCATTGATCGAGGTCAGAACTTGTCGGTGCACGTAAATACAAACTACCGTCTGCAACATCAATTTCCTGATTTAAAAATCGTGATAGCAGACGAAGGTTCATGGCTTATTGAGCTGCTTGGATGTGTTTAATACCCAAACGCTCTTTGATTTTGTCTAGGCGCGTAATATTTTGCACGGGGCCAACTGCTGAAAGGGTTGGGATGCTCTCGTGGAAAATTCTGCCTGCCAGATCACGAACCCGTTCAACGGAAAGCGCATCCAGGCGCTCCATCAATTCTTCATTTGGAATCTGCCTGCCAAACAATAAAATCTGGCGTGCTATTTGTCCTGCCCGTGCTGCAGGACTTTCCATGGACATCAGCAAGCCTGAACGAATTTGCGCGCGTGCGCGATCAAGTTCCTCTTGCATAATGTCTTCGCTGGCGCGTTGTAATTCCTGCAAAATAAGTGAAACAAGTTCTTTGAGATCTTCGGGGCCTGTTGCGGCATGAATACCAAAAATACCACTGTCAGAAAATCCCCAATGAAAGGATGATATGGAATAACATAGTCCGTGTTTTTCGCGCACTTCCTGAAAGAGTCTGGAAGACATGCCGCCGCCCAGTATGGTCGCCAGCAATTGTGATGCGTAAAAATCTTTCACATGATAGGCGCGGCCTTCAAACCCAAGAACCATTTGTGCTTCCTGGAAATCATCCTCGATGATGCTTTCACCACCCACGTAAGTTGCAGGACTTGCTTCTTGCGTGCTGGAGTTTTTGAAACTCGAATAAGTGGATTCTGCTTGTTTAACCAAGGCATCATGGTCGACAGCACCTGATGCCGCCAAAACCATGTTTGGCCCGTGATAATGCGCATCGAGATAGTCGCGAATTTGATCCGTTGAAAAACTTTCTACCGTCTCTGGTGTTCCCAGAATTGGCCTGCCAATGGGTTGCGCGCCTGCAAAGGAGGTTTCCTGAAAATTATCAAAAACAAGATCATCAGGTGAATCGAGCGAGGCACCGATCTCTTGCAATATGACGTGTTTTTCACGTGCCAATTCTTGTTCATCAAAGGTTGAGTTTGAAAGAATATCATAAAGAATATCGGCTGCATGGCCCACTTCTGGTTTTAGTACACGTGCGTAATAGGCAGTGGTTTCCGTGCTGGTTGCTGCGTTTAATTCACCACCGACATTTTCAATCTCTTCGGCAATTTGAAGGGCAGTACGCTTTTTCGTACCTTTGAACGCCATATGCTCGAGCAAATGGGCAATGCCATGCTGATTTTGCGTTTCATTGCGGGATCCGGATTTAATCCAAACACCAAGGGCTGCGCTCTCCAGATGAGGCATGGAGTCGGTCACAACCGTGAGACCGTTCTCAAGTTTTGAAATATTAACTGTCATGGAAGCAACATATTACCCTAACTATTAAATGTCACGAACACATTTACTTGGTGTTTGCAGCCCTTGAGTGCTCTTCAATAAAGGCTTCCAGTTTTGCAATGTCATTTGGCAAAACGGACATGTGTTCTTCACGCTCCATCATGTCACCCATGCGAGCTGGTAAGTCCGGATACACGCCACAAGCTGCTTTTACAGCGTCTGGAAATTTCGCTGGATGAGCGGTGGCTAGTGTCACCATTGGTGTTTCTGCAGACAGATATTTTTCTGCAACATGAAGACCGACTGCCGTATGGGGATCAACCAGATAAGAACATTCTTGAAGGCTCTCACTGATAGTCTTGGAGGTCTCTTCTTCATTGCATGCGCCTGCAAAAAACTCGGATGAGATATTTTTCATCGTTTCAGCTGAAACATCAAACGAGCCTGACTGTTTCAGACTTGCCATTTGGTTGCGAATGACACTTGCATCGCGATTTGAGGCATCAAACAAAAGACGCTCAAAGTTTGAAGAAACCTGAATATCCATGGACGGTGAAATTGAAGGTGAAGTGCCAGCGGTTTCATAGCGAGAAGTTGCCAAGGTGCGTGCCAGAATATCGTTTTGATTGGTGGCAATCACTAAATCCTTGATCGGTAATCCCATGCGCTTGGCGACGTAGCCTGCAAAAATATCGCCAAAATTACCCGTTGGTACTGTAAACGAGATTTCTCTATCTGGTGCGCCGAGAGCTGTGGCAGTGGTAAAGTAGTAAACCACCTGCGCCATGATGCGTCCCCAATTGATTGAATTTACGCCAGACAATTGCAAGCGGTCCCGAAATTCCAGATGGTTAAACATGTCTTTGACCAAAGCCTGGCAATCATCAAAGTCGCCTTCGATTGCAAGGCAATGCACATTGGCATCCGAAACGGTGGTCATCTGCCTTTGCTGAACAGGCGAGACTTTGCCTTTTGGAAACAAGATGAAAATATCGGTATTTTCGCGACCTCTGAATGCTTCAATCGCAGCACCACCCGTATCACCTGACGTGGCTCCTACAATCGTTGCTTTTTGACCTCTTTCAGCAAGGACATAATCCATCAATCTAGCAAGCAATTGCATGGCAACATCTTTAAACGCTAGCGTTGGGCCGTGAAACAATTCCATCACCCAATGATTATCATCTATCTGCACAAGGGGCGCAACGGCAGGATGGTGAAAGCTTGCGTAAGCCTCATCGACCATTTTATGAAAGTCGCTGGTTGGAATTTCGCCTTCAACAAAGGGCGCCAAAACCTTTTTAGCTGTTTCTGCATAAGGTTGCCCTGCCATGGAACGAATTTCATCCTGGCTTAGCGTTGGCCATGTTTCCGGGATATACAGTCCACCATCGCGGGCCAACCCTGCCAAAAGCGCATCTTGAAACCCCAGTTTTGGCGCTTCGCCACGTGTACTTACATATTTCAATTTAAGTCCAACCTTGATTTTCTTGTTTTTTTCACACAGGAATATTTGATTGCCGTCTTTTAGCCCCTTATAAGAGCTACTGGCAATATGTAAGTAAGCCTTAGGGTAATCATTTGATGAGTTTATAAAAATGAAAATGGACTGGGATAATAAAAAACTGTTGAAACTCTTTGGTGTGAGCGCATTAGCGCTGACATTGGCGGCTTGTAATTCTGCGACCCAAAATCAGACTGAGGATACACTTGGCATATCTGAGCAGCCAGAAGTGGCAGAGACGCAACCCGTTGATCAATCAACCAATCTGAGAGCATTTTGTCCACGAACCATTATCCGTGCAGGAACGGAGACATATCGCACTTTTGAAGGTGGTGTAACAAAAGACGACCCAGGGGCGCTTAATTCATTGCAGTTCCAGTCTACAATTACAGACGTTGCCCGTGAGTGTAATTATTCTCCAACTAATCTAAACATGAAGGTCGGTATCAAAGGTCGCGTAATTAACGGTCCAACTGGACTAACAGGAACTTTTAATGTGCCTGTGCGTGTAGCGATTACAAGTTCTGCTGATGAGGTGGTTTATTCTCAATTACATCAAGTACAGGTGACCATACCCGATGGAAAATCAAACGCCTTTTTCAGTTTTGTAGACAGCAATATCAATATCCCTGTACCAGAAAAACCTAATTTGATTGTCTATGTAGGCTTTGACGAAGGCCCGCCAAGCTAAGAACCGTTGGTTTAGTCCATCCCAACCCACTGTGAAAGCGCTTCTATAACTGCTGGTAGTTGAGATAATCTACTAATTACAGTTTCAGCACCCGCATCGATTAATTCATCCGCATGTGTTGAATATGTGTGCGATGCCCCAGTAAAACCGATAACTCTCGTGCCTGCCCGTTTGGCGGCAGTTATGCCATGCACGCTGTCTTCAACAACGATCGCTTGATCCGCTTTCAGTTCAAATTCTTTGATAGCGCGTAAAATTATATCTGGCTTTGGCTTGAAAACGGGCGGATCTGTTTCCTGTGCAGAAAAAACATAAGGGCGGAATCTATCATATAGGCCGACCCTACCAAGCGCTTTTTTCAGCCTCTCGGGCGGCGCGTTGGAGCATATACATCTTGCCTGATCAAGCATGTCCAAAACCGTGTCTGCACCTTTGATGAGCCTTGCTTCATTGATGACTTTTTCATTCACTGCAGCTCGCGTTTCAGCGATGACCTTATCGGGTAATTGACGCCCCAACTCTTGCTCAATGCCAGCTTTTACAGCGTATGAATCCATGCCTGCAAAGCGTTCGCAGAACTCTTGTGGTTCTATATTGACGCCATATTCAGAATAAACTTCGAGTTCACCCGCTGCAGCGACAATTTCAGAATCCAGTAAAACGCCATCACAATCAAAAATGACCAGCTGAATTTCGCTCATGAAATAATTCCATTAAATCTTTATTCGAATCGTTAGAACATTATTTACCCTATTCGGTAACTATATGAACCAGTCGAAGTCCCATTTTGTTTTGCGTAGGGTCGTAATTATGAGCGTTGTTAAGCTTGCAGATTTGAAATCTGCTCCGTCTAAAAATCCGTCTTGGTTGAATTCCATCATTAAAGGCGATTGTGTCGCTGCACTTGAGAAGCTACCAGAAAACTCTGTCGACGTCATTTTTGCCGATCCTCCCTATAACCTCCAGTTGGATGGTGATTTGCATCGCCCGGACCAGTCAAAGGTGGATGCAGTGGATGATCATTGGGATCAGTTCGCAACTTTTGAAGCTTATGATGCTTTTACCCGCGCATGGTTATTGGCCGCACGGCGTGTCTTGAAGCCTGAAGGTACAATCTGGGTTATTGGCTCATACCATAATATTTTCCGTGTTGGTACAACGCTACAGGATATGGGCTTCTGGATACTAAACGATGTCATTTGGCGTAAATCCAACCCGATGCCAAACTTTCGTGGGCGTCGTTTTACAAATGCGCATGAGACGATGATCTGGGCATCGCCGACACAAGAAGCCAAGAAATATACATTTAACTATGACGCAATGAAAA
>CALFBU010000279.1 GCA_937951455.1 uncultured Rhizobiaceae group bacterium | reverse complement strand
GGCGTTGCCGCCAAGATTATCGCAACCGTCGATGATCTGGAAAAAATTGCAGCAGATGATGACGCAGATGTTTCCGCACTCAAAGGCTGGCGCAAAGAACTCTTCGGCAATCAAGCGCTGGATTTAAAGAATGGTCGAATTGCGCTTGGCTATAAAGATAAAGCTGTTCAGATAATCAAGACAGGTTAAAGCAACCAACCCTATTCAAGCATGACTGAAAGCTTCTCCCAAAGATCATCCGCTACCTCAATCGGATCCTGATCCACTTTATTCCGACCTGGTATTCTCGCGCCTTTGTCTTCAGCGATTGCTTCTGCCAGTGTTTGAATGCGAGTGAAAAAATCGCTTGAGGCTGATGGGTCTATCAGGATGTAGAATTGTCCCAAATCATGTGGAGGCCCTTCTGGTACCAGAAGTGGTTTTACATCTTTAGACAAAGTTCCGCCGGTCATTCCAGCCGCAAGGATTTCTGCCATAAGACCAAATCCCCAACCTTTGTACCCACCTGATGAAACCAGTGATCCTTTTAAGGCTTCTTCAGGATTGGTTGTTGGATTGCCGTCTGCATCAATTGCCCAACCTTCCGGAATGCTTTCACCTGCTGCTTTTGCCATTTTGATTTTGCCAAGAGCTACAGCACTGGTGGACTGGTCAAATTGCATGGCAAGACCGCCCTCGCTATCTGGCACGGAAAAGGCAATCGGGTTTGTCCCGATCGTGCGTGTCTTGCCGCCAGGAGGCGCCACAATGGGAGAAGCGTTTGTCAGGCCAATCGCAATCAGGCCTTCACGCGCGATTTGCTCCGTAAAAAAGCCAAGCGATGTGCAAGTATGAGAATGACAAATCGAAAGCTGTGCTATGCCGTTTTCTCGTGCAGCGCTTAAAGCATCTTGAAGTCCACGCTTAAAGGCAGGCTGCGCAAAACCAAACTTCGCATCGACTTGAACCACGCCCGATTTTGGACTTGAGATAACCGGCTCAACTGTTCCGTTTACACGCCCGCTTTCAAGCTGAGTGCAATAGCTTTCAACATAGAAAAGACCGCATATCTTGTTGCCAATGGCTTCCGCTTTTTTAACGGCGCGCGCCACTTCACTGGCAATCCAGTCCTCTGCGCCATGTTTAACCAAAAGCTTGTGTGTCAGGTTTTCTATTTCATTGAGCGATACCAGCATGGGAACTCCACTGTTGCGATTTTTTTCTATCCTATCTCGTTTATGACAGGGTTTAGCAAGTCAAAGTTTTCGCAGATAGAATTTTATACACGTGGTTGTTATATTTAGTGCCCTGCATAGGCCGAATATATTCCAAAACAGCCGACCAAGATCAAACTAACCGCCCAGACAATATCCAGATTGAACCAGGTCTTTGAAAGAAATTTTAGTCCTAGCCAGAAGTAAATGAGTGTTGCCAGAATGCCGCCTGCAATCGTCATAGCGGCAGTATGCACAAGAGCTACGATGAATGCATTACCAATATTGCCTTGCATCAACGTGCTTGCGGCCTGGTGACCAACTTCTTCTGCGCCAATGGCGCAAATCTGCAAATAGATCGGTACGAGCATCAATCCAGCACCATGTGCCATGGCCGCAAGAAATGACCACAAGGCCAGACGGGCTGGATGCACCCTTGCCAAAAACTTCGGATGCCTGCGATTGATCAAGAGATAAACACCCATGCCAATAACGAGCAAGCCTGCCCCGATGCGAATTTCGTTTTCCCAAGTCAGCAATGCGGTAACCAGTGAAAACGGCAATAAAATTGCCAGCATGGCAATCAGATGACCAAAGGCAAGCATGCCCAATGCCTTTGGCAAAGCACTGTGTTTGCGCTCCATCAGGCCAGCAGAAACTGCCAGGGGCCAACCCATCCCGGGGTTTATGCCATGATACATACCAGAAAAAATGACGGCCCACCAAAGGGCCGTCGCAGACGATAAATCGAAATTCATCTAGACGTTTGGATAGCAGAAACTGTCAGTTGAACAGTCCCCTCCCTCAAGCCTGATCTGGTGACTTCTATAGCCTTTTGGGAAATCAATATAGAAATCTTTGTCCAGCTCAAAGCCACCATTATCGCCAACGCGTGCCATGACCATTTGTCCGCCCTCATCGTTTGGATAGAACTGATCATCCCAAGTTGAATAAAGCGAATTGGTCCAATAGACGCGTTTGCCGTCACGGCTGATTTCAACCATCTGAGGGCCGTAGGCGAAGTCTTTGCCATTGGGGTGTTTATGATGCGCAACGATGCCGCCAAGTTCTACCTTGCCTGCCAAGACAGGATTCATCGGATCGGAAACATCGTATTGATGCATTTCGCCCAATCCCCAACAGGCAACATATAGATATTTGTCATCAAGACTTAGATCAATATCGGTCACCAGCGGTGGCACTGCGCCAAAGCCTTTTAGCAGTTCAGGCAAGTCATCAGGGTCTGCTGGTACTGGATCAATGGTGATGGTTTTCTTGGATTGCCAAACGCCATCGTCATCACGCCACCATGTAAAGATTGCACCTTGCAAGTTGGTCGTATCAACCACCACACCGCAAAAGCCGTAAGACTTTGAAGGGTCGTGCGCAGGACGAATTTCCAGTGCCATTTGATAGTTTTCACCAAAGTCTATCGTTTGAATATTCTTGCGTTTGCGCAAATCCCAGAAGTGGATGGAATGACCATATTTATTGCTCAACAGATCATCCGGCACGACGCCATTTTCAAATTGTGGCGGCAAGCCCCACTCTGAACTGACCATGTAATCCTGTGGCAAATTCCACCAGAAATCATAATGCTTGTCTTGCTTGCCACGGTCCATTTCGTATTGGCCGATAATCTCAAAAGTTTGACAATCCATGATGAAAATACCTGGAGGGCCATCCGTGCCATCTTCACCCCCACCGCCAAGCGTGGAAACGTAAATTCCTTCAGGACCACAGTGAATTGTATGTGGACGCGAATACCCTGTTTTTGCAAAAATTTCTTCCGGTTCAATCGTCTTGTGAATTTTTGCCTTTAATGGCTCTTTCACATCGATGATATATATCCTGGAGGAACGAATGCCCGGGACAATCAAGTATCTGCGCTCAAGGAAAGCATGGCCTGTCAGGGGTGACAAAGACGATGAACATGCATTCCAGCCAAAGTGGTGAAACTCGTCGCCTTTGTTAGGCACAATAACCTGATGCACAATTGTGCCATAGGTTTTTGATTCAGGATTTAAATCAACTACGGCAATACCATCTGATTGCGAGCCATCTGGGCTCAGCATTACCGTGAAGCCATAATTTTCTACGGGCGCCTGCATGGCCAATTGCGCAGTCGCGTGAAACGTTGGATCTGGTTTGATGTTCATTTTATTTCCTCCATTAAGCAATAATCGATATTTAAAAATATCCTGAATTATATTTGCCTTCATTTATAATGGTGGGATTTTTTTGATATGGCAAGAATAGAAGTTAGAGAAAACAGTTCTGCTATGGCTACTGATTGTTTACTCGATATTGATTGTGACGTCTTCGCCAATCTCTTTACCAAGCTGTTCCAGTCTATTATTGGGACGCTCGCCGACCAGTGCTTCCAGTTGTTTTGGTATTTGCAATACGATATTACCATAGCCTGTACGCACAAGTTTCATGGTGGGTAAAACATCTTCAACTGACGCGGAGAATAAATATAAAACCCTGAAAAGTGCTGATAGGAGTCTGGCTTTTTTTGCGGTTTCTTCGGACGCAAGGCTGGCAAACCCCGGAGGATTCTGTTTGGAGCCCAGCCCCTGATAACGATGAAAATTGACAATCGCCAGATAAGCGCGTCCCTCATGGCTGATTGAATTGAAGCCTGCGTTATTGATAATGCCTAACGATTGTTCGGCTCGAAAGTCAGATGCGGCGCGCCAGGAAATATCCGCCAGATTACAAGCCGCTTTCCGCCATCGTGCCTCATCCTCATTTTCTGTGATGCCAATTTCCCTCAAGGCTTGTTCGGTCCAATCTGCGAGTTCAAGACTATGCTGAGGAGATCTTGAGCGCAGTATTGCCAATTCGCCCGTTGCTTCCAGCAATGCGTCACTTGCTTTCGTTTCATCATCCAAGAGCGAATACAAGTAGCCTTCTCGCAGTCCTGTTGCGGACATCACAACTTCTTTTGCGCCGAGGCTCTCAAGCGTCTCTATGAGGGCAGCAGCGCCGAACGGTAACAAATTTCGACGGTTTTTGGATATCTCCTCGATGCCTTTAAACTCATCAAGATTGTCTTTCGTAACGCGCTTGCAGAATTCGATGTAATCCTTGCTTTTAACGGTATATCCGTGCACGACATCAAGCGGATATCCAACATCAAACAAGTGCAGTCTGGCGAGGTTTCGCCAAGTCCCACCGATGGCATAAAAGCATTTGCGCTTGCCAGGCCATTTGAGTTTTATGTTTGAAAGCTCTTTTTTGGCAATCTTTCGCGCTTGATCCATATCCCCTTTGGAAGTTTCTTGTAATCGCAGCCCACCCAATGGTGTGGTTACGCCATGCTTTGATTTTGAATTTGTTGGGATAAGCTCCATCGAGCCTCCGCCCAAATCGCCGACAATGCCATCAGGGTCATAAAAGCCACTGCTTACACCAAGGCCAGCATAATAGGCCTCCATATCACCGGATAGAAGCTGCACTTTCGAACTGCAAATCTCTTCAACAGCATCTATAAAAAACTGCCCGTTGTCCGCCTCTCGTGAAGCAGCGGTTGCAAGAATATGAAGCTCTGATACGCCTGATTGATCACTTAAATGTTTGAAACGTCTAATGGCATTTATGGCGCGCTCCATGGCGTTTTCATCAAGCTTACCGGTTTTTGCTACACCCTGTCCTAGGCCACATAAAACTTTTTCATTGAACAGCACCGCAGGAGAGCGCGACAAACCCTCATACATCACAAGGCGAACGGAGTTAGACCCAATGTCAATAATTGCAACAGGTTCACGTTCTCTCAATCGCCCCTGGGCTTCAGTGGTCTTTTGTTTCCGCGTCAAAAATGCGGCTATCGACAAACCTTTTCGGCGCGTCATCTTTTAGAGCCTCCCCACGTCCAGACAGACTTGGATTAGTCATGAAGTATGTCTGACAATTAAACGATTCGCCATCTTCCAGTGTGGATAGCCTGCGCGATGTGCCATCTGGCAGTATTTCCCAGCTTAATTCCGTGTCCTGCATGTTCGCGACCATGATTTGATCCAACACTTGCGCATGCACGGTCTTGTTGCTGATGCGAACCATGGTCTCCACGCGGCGGTTTAGATTTCGCGGCATCAGATCAGCAGAACCCATATAGACAATTGCCTTGCGCGACGGCAGTGCGTCGCCATTGCCAAAACACAAAATCCGACTGTGCTCCAGAAAACGCCCTATAACGGATTTCACCTTGATATTTTCTGACAGACCAAAAACATTGGGACGCAAACAACAAATGCCCCTGACAACCAATCTGATTTGAACGCCCGCCTGACTGGCGCGGTAAAATGCATCAATGATTTCCGCATCAACAAGCGAATTCATCTTACCCCAAATATGCGCCTTGCGGCCAGCCTTGGCGTGTTCAATCTCCTGATCAATATGCTCAAGAATTGTAGCGCGCAAGCTGATGGGTGAAACGATTAGGGTTTCAAGATTTTCTGGCTTTGCGTTACCGGTTGTATAGTTGAACACTTTTGCAACGTCATTGGCAGTGTCGGGGTTTGTCGTAAAGTAAGATAAGTCCGTATAAAGTCGCGCGGTTATGGGGTGATAATTTCCTGTTCCAATATGAACATAATTTCTAACGCGCCCTTCTTCCTTTCGCACAACAAGGCTGAGCTTTGAGTGGGTTTTCCATTCTGTAAACCCAAACACAACCTGTACACCGGCGCGTTCAAGATCGCGTGCCCATTTCAAATTCGCCTCTTCATCAAACCTCGCTTTTAATTCAACGATGGCGACGACGGATTTTCCAGCTTCAGCGGCCTCAATTAGTGCGGCCACGATGGGGGAATTATTTGATGTGCGATACAGCATTTGTTTTATCGCTATGACGTCTTTGTCTCGGGCTGCCTGCCTTAAGAACTGCACAACAACATCAAATGATTCATAAGGATGATGGACCAGAATTTCTTTTTGTCTGATGGCGGCAAAGCAGTCACCGTTTTGTTCCCGCACCCGTTCAGGGAACCTTGCGACAAAAGGTGTGAATTTTAAATCTGGCCTATCAAGACCCGTGATGTTCATAAGATTGTTAAGCGCAAACAGCTCGGTGATTTGTTCTGACTTGACCGTATCTATGCTTAATTCATCTATGATAAATTCATGGAGACTTTCCGGCATTTTGCGATCAGTTTCGATCCGCACAACCTTGCCCCTGCGCCTTCTTTTCAAGGCACTTTCAAAAGTCAGAACCAGATCTTCAGCTTCTTCTTCAATTTCAATATCACTATCGCGGATAACTCTGAAATTTCCATATCCCGCTGCCTCATAGCCTGGAAAGAGTTTGTGGATAAACCGAACAATGATGTCTTCCATGCTAACAAAATTGACTTCAGCTTTTGAATGTTGCGGTAATTTTAAAAATCGCTCCAGACCTGAAGGCAAGCGGATGAAAGCTTTCATCGATTGGTTTGTTGATGTCTCGATGAGTTCAAAAATTAATGCATGACCGAGATTGGAAATAAAAGGGAAAGGGTGTGCCAATTCCATGGACAAGGGCGTAAGTACGGGAAACATATTGGCTTCAAAATATGCTTCCAGCCAGTTTAACTCATCTGCACTGAGTTCATCTGGATGCTTGAGATAGATACCCTCGCCCACCAGTTCGTCTTGTAATTTTGCCCAATATGCCTGTTGATCTGATTGTAAAAGTTCAACGGATTGATAAACAGCCTCGAGTTGCTCATCAACGCTCATGCCATCGTCTGATCTTTTTTCGACGCCCTGATTTTTTTGCGCGTTGAGGCCAGCAACCCTGACCATGAAAAACTCATCCAAATTGCTGGCAGATATCGAAAGGAACTTCACACGCTCTAGCAAAGGATGTCTGGGATTTTGCGCTTCTTCAAGCACACGACGATTAAACTCAAGCCAAGACAACTCGCGATTCACAAACCGCGAGGGATCATTGAATACTTCATCAGAACTCGGGATATTTCTGTCCGCCAGAATACCCCTGTCAAAATTTTGAAATTGTTCCGTCATTTTGAAATTCTATCACGAAAACACCCGTGATTGGGAACAGATTTTAAAGTGATGTGTTTGCTTGGTTAATTCATGCCGAGGCGTTCGAGAGCCTGTGCTGCTGTGCTGCGTGAGATGCCAGACTTTCTGGACATGGCTTCAGAGTCAATGGCGTCAACCAAACGTCCCGCAGACTCAAGGGATCGCTCCATCCGCAAGACACAATAATCTATGATTTTTTCATCTACTGTTAGTTGACGATCCGCGAATAGCTTGACCATAACATGCCGTAAAAGTTCATCATCTGGCTCGCTTAGTTCAAAGACTTGCACTGCCTTAAGCCGCGACGCTAAATCAGGCAGGGTTACGTTCCATTCAATCGGCCATGAGCGACTTGTAATAAGACAATATCCCTCACCTTGTTTGATGGCGTTTAAAAAATGAAACATGGCAGTCTCGTCAATCACGCCGCTGCCCGCATCTTCGATCAGGAAATTTCCTTTGTCAGCGGCATATTTTACATAATCATCGAGATTTTTTGCAAGATCGACACACGCGCAACTGACAGCCTTTGCCTTGTCAGCCCAGACATTTGCTATATGTGTTTTTCCTGCACCGACAGGTCCTGCCAAGACGCTCACTCTGGCGGGCCAATCCGGCCAGCTATCGATCATCGAGATTGCCATTTCATTGGCTTTGCTCTCAATTAAATCTTCGCGCAAATGTGCAACCGGTACGGATAAATCCAACGGCAATTGTGGGCTGATGGTCGACGTTTTTTTACGCATTACAGGATTAGTCTATCATGTTTATTTGGTGGCCTGAGCTGTTTTCTTCTTTGCTGCAGGTTTGGCAGAGGATTTGGACCTTGCAGATTTGCCTTTGTATAATTCACTTTCGAGATAACGCGCCAGACCAAAACGAATGACTACGCCAACCGCAGCGGCAGCAGGAACTGCGATCAACATTCCAGTAAAGCCAAAAAGCGAACCAAATGCAAAGAGTGCGAACATCAACCATACAGGGTGCAAACCTACCTTTTCTCCAACCAGTTTGGGCTGGAGAATATTCCCTTCCATAAATTGCCCCATGAAGAATGTAACCGCACAGAGGATGATTGGCAGATATTCAGGCCAGAATTGAACCAATGCCACACCAATCGATAACAGGAAGCCAATGATCGATCCCACAAATGGGATGAACGAGATTAACCCTGCAAAAAGTCCGATTAAAAGACCAAAATTAAGTCCGATGATCGTAAGGCTTGCACCATAGAAAAGACCCAGTATCAAACAGACCGTGCCCTGGCCTCTAACGAACCCGGCAACTGCCTCATCAATATCTCTAAAAACGCCACGAACGGTCTCGCGGTGATCGTGCGGCAACCAACCATCAACGCGCTCGACCATGTTATCCCAATCATAAAGCAGATAAAAGGCAACTACGGGTGTGACAACCAGTAGAGAGATCACGTCAATCAGTGACTTTCCGGTTCCCCATACTTTTTTGAGAACCGTGGAAACCCAGCCTGCGCCTTCTCTCATCAGTCCATTTATGTTTTCTTGCAGCGATTTACCGTCTACACCTATGCGGTCACGTAGCCACTCTATGTCTGTTGATGCGATCAGCGCTTGCAATCGACCAACAAGGTCTGGAAGACGATCAAGAAACCCTGCAATTTGATTTGCCAGAACGGGCACAAGAACCATGAGAAAAAGGATAAAGACCAAAAGAAAGGCCACCAGAATGATCACGGTCGCCATCAGACGGCTTAGCCCCTTACGCTCTAGCCAGTCTGCGACCGGGTCTAGGAAATAGGCCAAGACCATGCCTGCTATGAACGGCAGCAGGATATCGGCGAATACCCACATGAAAAGAATGAAAAATGCAAAAACACCGAGCCAGAAAAAAAGCTGTCTTCGTATGCGTAATCCAAAACTCTCGTCCATTGGGTACTCCCTAAAGCGAAACATTTGTGTTAGATGTCTCGCAGATTCTTAAATCTTTATTGAATCAATAGCTATCCTTATCAACTGCGGAGCAACGCGGCAATCATGTCTTCATCAGATACCCCATCAAATTCAGGTTTAAGTTATGCACAAGCAGGTGTTGATATTGATGCAGGCAATGCGCTTGTTGAGGCTATTAAGCCAGCCGTAAAGTCAACGGCACGTGCAGGTTCCAGTCCTGATATTGGCGGCTTTGGTGGTCTGTTTGATATGAAGGCAGCGGGCTTTAAAGACCCTGTACTTGTGGCAGCCAATGATGGCGTGGGTACGAAACTTAAAATTGCCATTGAAGCTGGCATTCATGACACGGTGGGCATTGATCTTGTTGCGATGTGCGTGAACGACCTCATCGTACAAGGCGCGGAGCCTTTATTCTTTCTGGATTATCTAGCAACAGGAAAGCTGGATGTCGCAGAAGCCACTCAAGTTGTTGAAGGCATAGCAGAAGGATGCCGCCAATCTGGTGCGGCGCTGATTGGCGGCGAAACAGCTGAAATGCCAGGCATGTATTCAAACAAGGATTATGATCTGGCAGGGTTTTCGGTTGGCGCGGTCGAACGCGATGGCATCTTGCCATCCAAAGACATTGCTGTTGGCGATGTAATACTGGGTCTTACTTCTTCTGGCGTTCACTCAAACGGGTTTTCACTGGTTAGGAAGATCATTGAACGTTCTGGCCTCGGCTGGAACGACGCTGCGCCGTTTGCAAAAGACAAGACGATTGCGCAGGCATTTCTTGAACCAACGCGTATCTATGTAAAACCCCTCTTGGCTGCCATTCGTGAAACTGGCAGCGTAAAAGCCATGGCACATATCACGGGTGGCGGTTTCACAGAAAATATTCCACGCGTTCTGCCAAAAGGTATTGGCGCAAAACTTGATTTATCAAAAATTGCTCCCCCTTCCGTTTTTGGCTGGCTGTCTGAAGCTGGTGGCGTTGCTCAATCCGAAATGCTGCGCACGTTCAACTGCGGTGTAGGCATGGTTGTGGTGGTTTCCGCAGACAAGGCTGAAGCAGTGACATCCACATTGGAAGCAAGTGGCGAACGCGTTGTGCAAATGGGAGAACTTATTGCTGATGATAAAAGCGAAGTAAGCTACGAAGGAACGCTTACTTGGTGACGAGCACACGCAAAAAGCTGGCCATTCTCATTTCGGGCAGAGGTTCGAATATGGAAGCGATTTTGGCTTCTACAAGTAAGCCTGATTATCCTGCCGAAATTTGTTTGGTCCTGTCTGATAACCCTAAAGCGGCTGGTTTGGAAACAGCGCGTTCTGCGAATATCGAAGCGCTGGCCTTTGACCGCAAAGACTATGCAAGCCGAAGTGAGCATGAGGCTGCGATTATGAATGCCATTGATGCATCCAAAGCGGACATAATTTGCCTTGCCGGTTACATGAGAATTTTATCTGCGGATTTCACCAAAGCCTATGAAGGGCGGTTAATCAACATTCACCCTAGCCTGCTGCCTAAATATAAAGGGCTTGATACGCATCAGCGCGCTTTGGATGCAGGCGATAAAGAGCATGGCTGTACGGTGCATTTTGTGAACTCGGAAATGGACGGTGGCAAGATTATTGCTCAAGCCAAGGTTGCTGTACTGAAAGATGATACTGCAGAAAGATTAGCAGATCGTGTTTTGATTGAAGAGCATAAACTTTATTCAAACGTCATCGCTAACCTTGCAAAAACATAAGCCAAGCTTAATACTGTAGAATACGATAACGAAAGCCACTCAATATGAAAAAACTCCTCGCTACAGCTGCTCTTGTTGTTTCCATACTGCCGTTCCAGACAGGAACATCGAATGCTTTTTATACCAAAGAGAAGTTTCCCGTGTGTACTTCTGAAAAAGTCATAAAACGGATCGTAAAACGCTTTAACAAAACCGAAGGAATTTATTGGCAAAGCCGTGGCTTGATTTTAAATACGGTTTCTCAAGCACATTTGCATTCAACGAACCCGTTCCCTCAGTCTCCGATTAATCGCAGATATTGTCATGGAGATGCGATTTTCGAAAATGGTAAAAAGCGTCGCATTCATTTTCTGATTGAAGAAGGTGCAGGCTTTGCAGGGTACACTTGGAATGTTGAATATTGCATCCACGGGCTGGACCCATGGAAATATTATGATGGCAGATGCAGGGTCTTGAGCCAATAGGCGCTACAAAGCGCCCGAAAGATATTGAAGCTGCATGGTCAAGTCTTCCGCATGTTCTGACTTTGGAATAACCACTTCATATTCAACGGTATA
>CALFBU010000278.1 GCA_937951455.1 uncultured Rhizobiaceae group bacterium | reverse complement strand
CGAAAGCTCTTGGTGGAAAGCACCCTTTATTTCAACCGTTATCGGCTCTGCCGTCGACACGGTGATTTTCTTTGGCCTTGCCTTTGCGCCGATGTTTGCTGGCATTGATGGTTTCTTTGGAACAGAAGATGGTTCGCTTGGTTTCCCGGGTGGTATCTTTGGCATCGCCATGCCGCTTTGGGCTTCGCTTTTGATCGGCGATTTCATAATCAAAATCTGCGTTGGGCTATTTGCATTAATTCCATATGGCGGCTTCCTGAAAATGACGGAAGCAAAAGCTTAATCTAGAAGCTTGAATTCCAATAAAAGTGTACGCTGGTTTCTGGAAAAATTGTCATCAGAAATCAGCGTCAATCGGGTTGTACCGTCTTCCAGTTTGGAGACGGCCAAGCCCTCCATATTGTCGATCGCGTAATTGCCATCAACATCGATTAATATTTCTCCATCCAGTGGTTTTTCGGAAAACAGTGTTTCTTTCAGAATCCTGCGTATGCGCATGTATGCACCCGCGAATGGATTGTAATAGCGCTCAAGGATGAGAAGATCGCCATTTGGCAGGAAGTGCGAATCTGTCAGTGAAAATCCGTCTCGGTGTTTGACAGAAAATTCGCGCTCCACCTTGCCTGCGGAAATGATAAACCCTCTTTGGTTGCCTTCTTCATTCAATGCGTACTCTGCAAACGCGAATAGTTTTTTGGAATTTTGATCATAGGCCAAAGCCTCGGGGCCCTTGTTGTTTGGAAACCCATAAGGGGTAAAATCGATGAGATAAGCCCCGTCTGCTACCAGTTTTCTACCGCGAAGGTTCAGGCGAAGAATTCGGTCGTTGCGTTCATAGCCAACAAAAAACTGATTGCCGACTACTTCGATCGCTTCCGCATCCTTGTCATTTGCGCCCGTTATCGTTGCACCATTGGAGGCCTTGATGCGAGTGATTTTCTCGCCTTTGATCGCATGGAGCTTGCCGTCTTTACGTTTAAGCGTTCCGGTTATCACGCGAGCCTTGTCTGTTACGGCTATAAAGTTTTCGTCGCGTACAAAGCGGATGCCAGAAATGCCGCCAAACTCTTCATGCTTGCTCTGTAAAACCAGCCCGCCAATGAATTGGAGCGCACCAAAACGGGTTTCAGAAGAGCCGATTTTAAACGTGGGAATAGGTTCAACTTTTATTTTCAGATCGTCTGCAAAGACTGGGCTACAGAACATACAAAGGCAAAGTGAAAATGCTAAAACGCGCTTCATTCTTTCCCCTCGTCTTAGCTGGCCTTTTTAAGACACTTACGCTTTTGAGGCTTTTTGGCTTGCTCAGGGTTTTCTTCAAACAAGTCTGCAAGCTGCTCGGTGATTGCGCCTGCAAGCTCTTCTGCGTCGACGATGGTTACAGCACGCTCATAGTAACGCGTTACGTCGTGGCCGATACCAATTGCTAGCAATTCAACAGGCGAATATGTTTCGATGTCTTCGATGACATGGCGAAGGTGACGCTCAAGATAGTTGCCGGGGTTTACGGATAATGTTGAATCATCCACTGGCGCACCATCGGAAATCATCATCAAAATACGGCGCTGTTCCGGACGGTTCATCAAACGCTCATGCGCCCACAGAAGCGCTTCACCATCGATGTTTTCTTTCAACAAGCCTTCACGCATCATGAGGCCAAGGTTAGGTCTTGCACGACGCCATGGCGCATCTGCTGATTTATAGATGATATGACGTAGGTCATTCAGGCGACCCGGGTTTGGTGGCTTTTCCTGTTTCAACCACTGTTCGCGGGCTTGTCCACCTTTCCAGGCTTTCGTGGTGAAACCGAGAATTTCAACTTTCACGCCGCAGCGTTCAAGTGTACGTGCCAGAATATCAGCACAGGTTGCAGCAACCGTAATCGGACGCCCACGCATTGAGCCTGAATTATCCAAGAGTAGCGTTACAACCGTATCGCGGAAAACCGTTTCACGTTCCATCTTGAACGACAAGGGTGTCATGGGATCCGTGATAATACGCGTCAGTTTTGCAGTATCTAGATGACCTTCTTCAAGGTCAAAATCCCAGCCGCGATTTTGCTGTGCCATCAAGCGACGTTGCAAGCGGTTTGCCAGTCTGCCAACCACGCCCTGCAGATGCGCCAATTGTTTGTCGAGGAATGCGCGAAGACGTTCCAGCTCTGCTGCATCGCAAAGGTCTTCGGCCATAACCTCTTCGTCGAATTTTGGTGTGAAGATTTGATAGTCTGAATCTGCAGGCAGTTCTGAGAACGGAAGATCCGGACGCTGGCTTTCACCTGGCGTTTCCTCTTCCATATCCGTTTCGTCAAAGTCGTCACCAGATTCAGCTTCGGAAACTTCCATCTGGCCTTCTTGTTCTTCGTCTGCATCAGATTCCATTTCTTCCGGATCGCCGTCATCTTCACCGGTGGATTCTTCGTTGTCGCGCTCGCCTTCTTGTTCTTCTTCGTTGGCGTCGTCTTCGGACTCTTGATTATCTTCTTCTTCAGATGGGTCTTCGCCCAACTCATCGCCCATGTCGAAAGCGACCAGTAGATCACGGATGGCTTCTGCAAATTTTTCCTGATTTTCTAGGTCCGGACCTAGTGCATCAAGTTTTTCACCCGCTTTGGTCTCGATCCACTCGCGCCAAAGGTTCACAACGGCATCAATATTTTCAGGCGGTTTTTGTCCTGTTAAACGTTCGCGCACGACCATGGCAACGGCTTCTTCCAGCGGTGCGTCGGCTCTTTTCTGAACGCCAGAGTAATTTTGCTTGCCGTATTTATCATCCAGCATATGCGCAAGGTTATCGGCAACACCTGCCATGCGGCTTGCGCCAATTGCTTCGATGCGGGCTTGTTCCACCGCATCAAAAATGGCACGCGCATTATCACCATCGGGTGCCATTTTGGCATGGGTCTTGGCGCTGTGGCAGGCTTGGCGAAGCGCCATCGCATCACCGACACCACGACTGATGGCCAGTTGTTTTTTGGTGAGCTTCTTGCCCAAGTCGGGCAGGCGAACCTGATTGCCCACCATGGAAGGGCGGTCACCTGAGAAAGTGACTTCAAGCTCATTGTTTTGGGCAATCGAACGCACGCAATTCGCAAGCGCCTGTTTCATCGGCTCGCGGTCTGCACCCTTCTTGGGGTTTCGTTTCGAATTGTCGCCAGAAGTAGCCATTAATTACCTTACGCCAGCGCCAGGCTTTCGACTGTGTCTGAAATTTCTACACCAAACGCACGTTGGTAGAACTCGCTGATTGTTGCGCGCTCCAGCTCGTCACATTTGTTTAGGAATGTCAGTTTGAATGAGGTTGGCAAATCGCCAAAAATCTCGGCGTTTTCTGCCCAGTTGATAACCGTACGCGGGCTCATGACGGTTGAGAGATCGCCTACCATGAAGGCGTTTCTGGTCAAATCCGCCAGTCGCACCATGTTCGATATCACCTTCTTGCCGGCCGCATCATTGAACTTCTTGTTCTTGGACAGAACAATGCCGCACTCCTGCTCATGGCTGAGATAGTTCAGTTGCACGATGATCGACCAGCGGTCCATCTGGGCCTGGTTGATCTGCTGTGTGCC
>CALFBU010000277.1 GCA_937951455.1 uncultured Rhizobiaceae group bacterium | reverse complement strand
AAGGCGACTCAAAGGCAGTTCTGTTCGAAGTGAAATTCGGCTGACAACCGGCAAAAACAAGGCTGCCGCCCCGACATTCTGCATGAAAGAAGAAATAATCCCGACAGTGCCCGATATGATTGCGATAAGGCGTTGCTCAGTATTGCCGCCATATTTCAAGATGATTGCCGCAACACGGCTCATTACGCCAGTCTTGTCCAACCCTGCGCCGATGATCATAACCGCAATGATCGAGATAACGGCATTGGAGGCAAAGCCATCAAAAATCTGGTTGATGTCAGAAAGGTTTTCCAAGCCGGGAATAAACGTCAATAGGCCAAGCAGGACCATAACGAGGATTGCAGCCAAATCGACACGCAAAACCTCAGACACAAAAAGAAATACGGTAAATCCAAGCAAACATAGAACTACAGTCATTTCCGTAGTCAACGTCACAACGTCCATCTAATCCCCCTCCCAAGTCAGATTGTCATAATGTATCTCTAGTGCCAAATTCAAGGGTAGTCATTACGTGGCGCTACTGAAGAAGCAATCTGGATTCAGTTTGGATGAATAAATCGACAATTCTTCAACATTCATCAATGAAAAAATACTTGATTTTTTCATGAGAGTGATATTCGATGAAAATACAAAAAATATATTTGGACTTAATATTTAATAATCATGGCGTCACCTGCTGAAAATATGGATCATGCAAACGCGAATGTTTCGTCCGTTGGAACAGATATACGCGCACTTCGGAAAAGCAGGGCAATTACCTTGGTAGATTTTGCAAATGCATTGGATCGTTCTGTTGGCTTTGTCAGTCAAATCGAACGCGGCATATCAGAGCCTTCTGTTCAAGACCTGCGCAACATTGCATCCATGTTTGACGTACCGGTTAGTTTTTTCTTTGGAGAAAACTCTGGCAATCCAAACGAAAATCGCTACATCGTGCGAGGCTCAGAGCGCAGACGCCTTGGCAACCCCGAAGAAGGTCTTGTAGAAGAACTTTTATCCCCGGATCTTGGCGGCTCTTTTGAAATGATCCGTTCAGAATTTGCACCTGGTGCAAACCTGACTGAACCTCAGCAACGCGATACTGAAGAATCTGGTATCGTTATTTCCGGAACCTTTGAAATCGAAATTTCTGGCACATGGCACACCTTGCAAGAAGGCGACTCGTTTCGTTTTGCAGGGGAGCCCTATCGCTGGCGCAACAATACAGACAAACCCGCAATTCTAATTTGGGCGATTTCCCCGCCCGTCTATTAAAATTGTTTACTGATTTATTTTGGAGAAAACAAAATGGCTGAAATACCTTCAACTGCAAGAGTAGTGATCATCGGAGGCGGCGTTGTTGGCGTATCAAGTCTCTATCATCTGGGAAAAGCAGGCTGGACAGATTGTGTCCTGCTGGAAAAAAATGAATTAACAGCGGGCTCCACTTGGCATGCTGCGGGTAACTGCCCTAACTTCTCTGGTTCTTGGGCGGTGATGAACATGCAGCGCTACGGCCTGGAGCTTTATCGCGGTCTGGCTGATGAAGTCGATTATCCAATGAATTACGCGGTCACGGGCTCAATTCGTCTGGGTCATTCCAAGGAACGCATGCAAGAATTTGAGCGCGTTGCAGGCATGGGGCGCTATCAGGGGCTTGATATGGAAATCATGTCTCTCGCTGACATCAAAGAAAAACATCCCTTCTGCGAAACACACGATCTCGCAGGCGGACTTTGGGATCCGCTTGATGGCGACATTGACCCGGCTCAGCTTACGCAAGCCCTTGCAAAAGGCGCGCGCAACATGGGTCAGAAAATCATCCGCATGTGCCCTGCAACAGGTGTTTCCAAAGACGGTGATGAATGGGTTGTGCATACGGACAAAGGTGACATCCGTTGTGAATACGTCGTAAACGCCGCAGGCTATTATGCCCAGCGCGTGGGTGAATGGTTCAAACCCTATGGTGGACGCACGGTTCCAATGATCGTCATGTCTCACCAATATTTCCTCACCGAGGAAATTCCTGAGCTTGAAGCATGGACAAAAGAGCAAGGCCATAAAGTGCCACTCCTGCGCGATGTCGATACATCCTACTATCTGCGTCAGGATAAAAACGGCCTGAACCTTGGACCATACGAGCGCAATTGTAAGGCGCATTGGGTAACGCCAGATGATCCAATGCCGGATGATTTCTCATTCCAGCTTTACCCCGATGATCTCGATCGTCTTGAATGGTACATTGAAGACGCCATGGCGCGTGTGCCAATTTTGGGTTCTCAAGGGGTTGGCCGTGTTATCAATGGCCCTATTCCTTATGCACCAGACGGTCTACCTCTAATCGGCCCAATGCCGGGCGTGAAAAATGCATTTGAAGCCCATTCCTTCACCTTCGGCATCGCCCAAGGTGGTGGCGCAGGTAAGGTTCTTGCAGAATGGATTACCGAAGGTGAAACCGAATGGGATATGTGGGCTACAGATCCACGCCGTTACACTGCTTATGCTGACCATGATTACACCTATGCAAAAGCCATGGAAACATACGGACATGAATATGCCATGCACTTCCCACATCATGAGTGGCCTGCAGGACGTAACAAGAAGTTTTCACCCGTGCATGAAACAGTTGTTAAAAATGGCGGCCAAATGGGTGCCTATAATGGCTGGGAACGCGCCAACTGGTTTGCCAAGGAAGGAGATGACATCTCAGAAGAGGCAACGCATACATGGGAACGCAATGGTCCTTGGGAACCCCGCGTAAAGGAAGAAGCGGAAGCTGTTCGCGATGGTTGTGGCGTACTTGATTTACCGGGCTTTTCACGCTTCTCGCTATCGGGTGAAGGCGCTGCCGAATTTTTGCGCGGTCTGATTGCTGGCGCATTGCCAAAAGTTGGCCGTATGAATCTGGCCTATTTCTCAGACAGACGAGGGCGCATCCTTACGGAGATGTCAATCATCCGCCACGACGATGATGCCTTTACACTGATTACAGCAGCTTCTGCGCAATGGCATGATTTCGACGTTCTGAACAATGCCCTGCCAGAAGATGGCAACATCAAGTTATCAGATCACACTGAAGAGTTTTCAACTTTCATTGCAACAGGCCCAAAGTCGCGCGAAGTGCTTGAGAAAATCTCTGAAGACGTTGATTTTTCCCTTGGTTGGCTTACACACCAAATCGGCTCTGTAGCAGGCCATCGCGTGATGCTGGCGCGTGTATCCTTTGCCGGAGAACTGGGCTGGGAAATTCATGGTGCCAATGCTGACATGCCAAAAATCTATGGCGCGCTTCTTTCAGAAGGTGCCACACCATTTGGCATGTATGCGCTAAACTCGCTGCGCCTTGAAAAAGGCTATCGCGCTTGGAAAGGTGATCTTTCAACCGATTACTCCTTACTTGAGGGTGGTGTCGAGCGCTTTATCAAGTTCGACAAGCCTCAAGACTTCCCCGGCAAACAAGCCTTGCTGAATGAAAAACAACAAGGCCGCAAAAAGGGCTTTGCGACCCTCATCGTGGAAGCAGACAATTGTGACGCACCTTATATGTCCACAATTTGGAAAGGCGAAGAAGTCGTTGGTGAGGTCACATCAGGTGGTTGGGGCTACCGTATTAACAAGTCAATTGCCCTTGGAATGCTACGCGCGGATCTGCTTGATCCGGGAACTCCTGTGGAAATCGAAATATTTGGCAAACGTTGCAAGGCAACTGTGCAAAAAGATGAACCACTATGGGATCCTCAAAACGAAAGAATTCGCGCGTGAGTCAGTTCAACGACCACCTTTTATCGAATAGTTTCATACCCTTAAAACTATTCGCAACACTATATGTCATCGCCATACCCTTGGCACATGGAACATTGCCATCTCATTTGGTTTGGCCAGTTGCATTATTCTTTTTAATTGCAATGTTGCCTACTTATTTTATCTTTGGAGATTCAAATTTTAAAAGACAGGAATTGTTTATAGCATTGGTACTTGCTGCTATTGGCATTTCAGGAATTATCTATTCTCCATGGCTCATAATTGTAGGTGTATTTTTGCATGGTACTTGGGATATCTTGAAGCACTATGGTTTGGGAACTCCATTTTTTAGTTGGTATGTTCTCGGTTGTGCAGCTGTTGATTGGACATATGCTGGCGCATTAACATTTTATCATTTGCAGGGGATGGCAACATGAGTAATATCACAATCCTGGACGGTGGCATGGGTCAGGAACTCATCCACCGCTATGGCCAGCCCCCTACGCCACTTTGGTCAACACATGTAATGATGCAACAACCGGATCTGGTTGGGGACATACATGATGACTATTTTACATCTGGGGCACAGGTAGCGACTACCAATTCCTATGCCATCCACCGTGACAGGCTACAGCGTGCGGATGCAAAACATGGCTCTAATCTGGAGGCAGATTTCAGTTCGCTGCATCAAAAAGCCTGTGAGATTGCCTGCAAGTCACGGGACAAGAATGCCAGCGGTCAAATTGCAGGGTCCCTTGGCCCACTCGGTTTTTCCTATCGCCCTGATTTGCACATCCCACCCGAACAGGCAGCTGAGTTATTTGGTGAAATTGCCAAATTACAGGAACCCAGCGTTGATCTGCATCTGATTGAAACAGCAAGCAGCATTGAACATGCAAAAGGCGCACTGATGGGAACAGCCATCTCATCAAAGCCCACATGGCTTGCCGTTTCGGTAAAAGATGATGACGGCACAAAACTTCGTTCAGGCGAAGACCTGACAGACATTAAAACACTGGTAGAGAAATATTCGCCCCAAGCTGTCATGATAAATTGCTCGACGCCGGAAGCAGTGAGCCAATCAATTCCGCTTATTTCAGATATCGGCATACCATTTGGCGCTTATGCAAACGGCTTCACCTTCATCACTTCAAGCTTCACAAAAACAGAAACCGTGGACAGTCTGGAAGCCCGAAATGATCTTGGCCCAAATGAATATGCTGACTTCTGCCAGCAGTGGGTTGATCAGGGCGCTACCATTCTAGGCGGGTGTTGTGAAGTCGGCCCTGCGCATATTGCAGAACTCAAGAGAAGGTTTGCATAATGCCACTCCCTTCAGAACGCATTACCAATATATCTGAAGGCGATCAGGAAGGCTGGGAAGTCTACTTGAAAGCGGTAGACATGATACGCTCAGGCGAAGATGTCTTGATGCTGTCGATTGGCGATCATGATTTTCCAACCCCCGTTGAAACCATCGACGCCGCTAAAAAAGCACTCGATGATGGGCACACTAAATACACCACCATGCAGGGCATTCCGCAGTTACTAAAGGCCATGGCGAAGGTCTCGACCAAGGCACTGAGCTTGCCGGTGACCACCGATGAAGTCGTTACCATGGCAGGTGGACAGTCAGGGCTTTATGCAGCCATGCAAGCTTGTGTAAATCCCGGCGATCACGTCATCATCCTGAGCCCGCATTATGTAACTTACCCTGGCACCGTTCGTTCCGCAGGCGCAACGTTCACACTTGTATCTTGCTCACCAGAAAATGGTTTTGAACCAAAGGCAGAAGATATTGAGGCTGCAATTCAACCCAACACAAAAGCTGTTTTAATGAACACGCCAAACAATCCGACATGCGCGATTTACAGTCGTGAAACACTGGAAGCGATTGGCGAAGTCTGTATCAAACATGACCTCTGGATTATTTCAGACGAGGTCTATTGGTCACTTTCAAACGGCAAGCATGTTTCACCGCGCGCCCTGCCCGGCCTCAAGGAGCGCACAGTGGTTCTGGTATCCATGTCAAAGAGCCACGTGATGACGGGCTGGCGCATGGGATGGATTGTGGCAGAGCCAGAAATGGTTCACAACTTCATGCAACATAATCTGGTCAACAGCTACGGTATTTCCGACTTCATAAGCCGCGCCGCTGCGGAAGCACTGGAAAATGATTACGGTGTTGGTGAATTGCAGGAACTCTTTACAAAACGCGGTGGTGTTTTCCGTGAAGCGCTTATTGGTGCCAATGACATTCGCATCCTCAACGAAGATGGTGCGATGTACTTCATGATTGATATTAGAAACATAACCCATGACGCAGAAACATTTGCCTTCAAATTGCTGGAAGAAGAAAAACTCTGCGTCATGCCAGGTGACAGTTTCGGACCCTCCGCAAGTGGCCATATTCGCATCAGCCTGTGTCAGCCAGAAGACAAATTACGTGAAGGTGCCAAACGCCTGAAACGCTTTGCATCCAATTATTCAAGTTAAATGAAGAGAGAAACGAGATGAGCAAACCTGTTCCTTCAAAAGCCAGAGCCGTCATTATAGGTGGCGGTGTTGCCGGTTGTTCTGTCGCTTACCATTTGGCCAAACTGGGCTGGAAGGACATCGTTCTGCTTGAGCGCAAGCAATTAACCTCTGGCACGACATGGCATGCCGCAGGTCTGATCGCGCAATTACGCACCTCAAAAAACACAACCAAGCTGGCTAAATATTCTCAAGAACTCTATGGCACACTCGAAGAAGAAACCGGCGTTGCAACAGGCTTTCGACGTTGCGGTTCCATGACGGTTGCGCTAACCGATGAG
>CALFBU010000276.1 GCA_937951455.1 uncultured Rhizobiaceae group bacterium | reverse complement strand
ATTTGCCTATCTTGAGAAACGCTGTTCGCATTGCCTCTCTTGGATATGCTGTCCCGGGTACGTTGATTGCCTTGGGTATATTTCTACCACTGGCCAATTTTGACAATCAGCTTGATAGTGTAATGCGTTCGACTTTTGGCGTATCGACAGGATTATTGCTAACAGGCTCTGGCGCAGCGTTGGTATTTGCTTATGTGGTTCGCTTCATGGCAATGGCAGAGGGAAGCATAACAAACGGGTTTAATAAACTTTCCCCCAATATTGATATGGCTGGCAGAAGCCTTGGCCGCACAAGGGCGCAAGTTTTGAAATCAATCCTGTTACCCATTCTTAAGCCTGCCATCATTGGTGCAGGCCTACTGGTTTTTATAGAGGTCATCAAAGAACTTTCTGCCACGATTATGTTAAAGCCATTTGGCGTGAATACACTCTCAACCTATGTCTATGACTACGCTTCTCAAGCACGTGTCGAAGATGCAGCGATTGGATGCCTGCTCATCATCGCAGCAGGGGCTGTTCCCGTTGTGCTTTTGTTGAGAATTAGCGACCGCTAGATTTTTAAAACGATTTTCCCAATATGACCGCTTGATTCCATGCGTTCGTGCGCTTGAGACGCGTCCTTAAGTGCAAAACTGCTATCCATCACAGGCTTGATCTTGCCGGCTTCGAACAATGGCCAAACTTTTGTCTGAAGTTCGCTAGCAATCTGAGCCTTGAAATCAATAGAGCGCGCACGCAGGGTTGAGCCCGTATGCGTTAGTCGTTTTAACATAATCGGCATGAAGTTTGTCTCAGCCTTAGGCCCACCCAGGAAAGCGATCTGCACAATACGTCCATCCATGGCAGCTGCCTTATAATTGCGTCCAGTATAGGAACCGCCCACCATGTCAAGAATAACATCAATGCCTTTGCCGTTGGTAATTTCCTTGCTGCGCTCTTCAAATACTTCGTTTCGGTAATTGATCGCGTAATCTGCACCTAACTTCAGACACGCCCCGCATTTATCATCCGTGCCTGCAGTCGCAATAACCGTTGCGCCAAAAGCCTTGGCAAGTTGGATGGCTGTTGTGCCAATGCCACTCGTGCCGCCATGCACCATAAAGGTTTCACCTGCTTGAAGGCCACCACGCTGAAACACATTATGCCAAACGGTGAAGAATGTTTCTGGGATTGCACCAGCTTCTTCACGGGAAATGCCTTTGGGAATTGGCAATGTATTTGTAACGTCGACATTCACATATTCTGCGTAACCACCACCTGGCACCAATGCCATTACTTCTTTGCCTATATGATCGTTAGAAACTTTTGAGCCAGTCGCAATAATTTCCCCTGCCACTTCAAGCCCTGGAATGTCCGAAGCGCCGGCAGGCGGCGGATATCCTCCCATTCGCTGAAGGCAATCCGGACGGTTTACGCCAGCAATCGCAGTCTTGATGAGAACTTCATTTTCCCCAATTTCTGGCACAGGGCGCGTAACTCGTTTCAGAACTTCCGGGCCGCCCGGTGTTTCAATTTCTATGGCGTTCATGGTCGTTGGAAGAGGCATGGGATTCCTAAATTAGTGATAGTCTGACGAGCTTTTCTTAATGCTAACATTATTTTCTGAAGACGCGGCAAAAAAAGTTACTTGTCCTAAAGAATTTCTATGTCTAATAAGAATTACCGGACAGGGTTCCCGGTCGGATAAGTCGGCTTGATAGATACCAGCCGTCTGCGCATTAAGATAAGTCGCAGACAGTCGCTTTCCAACCCAATAATCACGTATTATTGTTGATGAATCTGTAATCGGGAAGACTTCAATGAATCAGCATTTTTCACCAGATGAGCCAAAACGTGGCAAAGGTAAAAAATCTCACCATACAAAAGGTCGTCAACTGGACGAAGCCTCCCTTGCTGAAGTGGATGCGCTGATTGGCGAAGGTGAGCGCAAGCGTGACTTGCTCATTGAATATTTGCATCTCATTCAGGATAAATATTCATGCCTTGAAGCAAGACATTTACGTGCCTTGGCTGAAACTATGAAAATCTCGATGGCTGAAGTCTATGAAGTCGCTTCTTTCTACGACCATTTTGACATCGTGAAGGAAGGCGAAGCAAGGCCTGCACCTGTAACAATTCGAGTTTGCGATTCTTTGTCTTGCATGATGGCGGGAGCAGAGACGCTAATTTCAGAACTTGAAGCGGGTGCTGACAAACAAAAAGTACGTATCATGCGCGCACCTTGTATGGGGGGGTGTGATGTAGCGCCTGCGGCTCGTGTAGGCGACAAGGAAGTTGGTAATGTAACGGTTGAAAGCCTGTTGGAATTAGCGGCTACAGGCTCAACCAACAAGGAAATTGAAGCAGACATTCCTGACTATGCAGCCCTTGAAGCTTATAAAGGTGAGGGCGGTTATGCAGTTTGGGAGAAGGTGAAGTCTGGCGCAATCGATTTTGACGCGATGCTGGACTTGCTGAAAGACTCAGGCCTTCGAGGACTTGGTGGTGCTGGTTTCCCATCACACATGAAATGGAAGTTCGTGCGCGGCTATGAAGGCCCGCGTTTAATGACAATCAATGGCGATGAAGGTGAACCGGGCACGTTCAAGGATCGCTATTACCTTGAGCGTGACCCGCACCGCATGTTTGAAGGCGCATTGATTGCAGCTCATTATGTCGAAGCAGAACGCATCTATGTTTATATGCGCGATGAATATCCAGCCGTATTGGAAATTCTTCGTCGTGAAATTGCAGCCCTTGAAGAAGCCGGCCTTTGTGAAAAAGGCTACATTGAGCTTCGCCGTGGTGCTGGTGCTTATATTTGTGGTGAAGAGTCAGCCATGATTGAATCCATCGAGGGCAAACGCGGACTTCCACGCCACCGCCCGCCATTCATTGCTGAAGTGGGCCTCTTTGGTCGGCCAACCCTTAATCACAATGTTGAAACCCTTTACTGGATTAGAGACATCGTAGAAAAAGGCGCTGACTGGTTTGCTTCTCAAGGCAAGGAAGGCCATCCGGGCCCGCGCTCTTGGTCAGTTTCAGGCCGGGTTAATAAACCAGGTGTCGTTTTTGCACCAGCAGGCGTAACCATTCGTGAACTCATTGATGATTACTGTGGCGGCATGGAAGAGGGGCATACCTTTAAGGCCTACTACCCAGGTGGCGCATCGGGTGGGGTTTTGCCAGCAAGCATGGATGATTTGGCCCTGGATTTTGGCGAGCCATTGGCATCTCTTGGTTCATTCGTCGGTTCACACGCCATCGTGGTGCTTTCAGACCAAGACAATGTAAAAGACGCAGTGCTGAACACATTGAAGTTTTTCAAGCATGAATCATGCGGCCAATGTACGCCTTGTCGTGGTGGTACGGAGAAGATGGTCGCCATGCTTGAGAAAGGTGGCAAGCTGGATGAAGACGCCATTGCAGATTTGGAAGCGGTCATGCGAGACGCTTCAATCTGTGGTTTGGGTCAGGCAGCGCCCAATCCCGTCAGGCATTTACTCACGTATTTTAGAGAAGATTTAAAAGGATAATAAAATGACAGCTTATGTAATCGTTCGTGCAGATGTTACCGATCTGGATAAATGGAAAGAATATGCGGCAGCTGCTGGGCCAACATCAGGACCTTATGGCGGTAAGTACATCGCTCGTGGTGGCGCAGTTGAAGGCCTTGAGAATTTTGAAGATGATGGCAAGCGCGTTGTTATTCTTGAGTTCCCGGACATGGATTCAGCGCGTAACTGGTATAATTCAGAAGAATATACGGCTGCTCGAAAAATACGTGAAAGTGCAGGCAAGGCACATTTCATGATCGTTGAAGGATATGACGGATAGTTGAGGCGTCATTCTAGGGCTTGCCCCTAGAACCTAAACAAGCCGCAACAACACATGTGGTTTGATTAGATCCTCGGGACAAGCCCAAGGATGACGATACTAGAAGAAAGACAAGAAAATATGACCGACCAAATCAAGTTCACATTAGATGGCAAGGAAGTTTCAGCTTCCAAAGATGAAACCATCTGGGAAGTTGCAAAACGTGAGGGAACACGTATCCCGCACCTTTGTCATTTGGATAAGCCCGGCTACCGTTCAGACGGAAACTGCCGTGCTTGTATGGTCGAAATTGAAGGCGAACGCGTTCTTGCAGCCTCCTGTGTGCGCAATGTTGCTGAAGGTCTTGTTGTAAAAACGGATACAGACCGCGCAGATAAATCTCGCAAAATGGTCTTCGAAATGCTGGCTGCTGACATGCGCCCACGTGAAGAAAGCCCTGATGATCAATCTGATTTCTGGCTCTGGTCAGAAAGTATGGGTATTACGGGATCAGATCGTTTTGAAAGCAAG
>CALFBU010000275.1 GCA_937951455.1 uncultured Rhizobiaceae group bacterium | reverse complement strand
TATCCCTAAACCCCAGTCCCTCCAACAGTAACCGCGTTCATTCTCAGAGTCGGCTGTCCCACACCTACCGGCACGCTTTGGCCTTGTTTGCCGCACATGCCTATGCCTGTGTCCAGCGCCATGTCATTGCCGACCATGGCGATGCGTTGCATGGCTTCTGGGCCGTTGCCGATTAGGTTTGCGCCTTTTAGTGGTCTTCCGACTTTGCCATCCTTGATTTCATAGGCTTCCGTGCAATCGAAGACGAACTTGCCAGAGGTAATGTCCACCTGACCACCACCAAAAGAGACTGCGTAGATACCATCCTTGACGGATTCCAAAATCTCTTTTGCATCATTCTCGCCAGATTTCATATAGGTGTTTGTCATGCGTGGCATAGGCTGATGTGCGTATGATTGACGACGGCCATTGCCTGTGGATTCAACACCCATAAGACGAGCGTTTTGGCGGTCTTGCATATAGCCAACCAAAATACCATCTTCGATCAAAACCGTATCATTCGTCGGCGTGCCTTCATCATCAATGGAGAGCGAGCCGCGTCGCCCGTCTATCGTACCATTATCAACTACAGTAACCCCTTTTGAAGCTACTTGCTTGCCCATAAGTTCAGAGAAGGCCGATGTTTTCTTGCGGTTGAAGTCACCTTCAAGTCCGTGGCCTACCGCTTCATGCAGCATAACGCCTGGCCATCCTGCACTTAATACGATGTCAAACGTACCCGCAGGGGCAGGAACAGCTTCCAGATTAACATTGGCCATGCGAATGGCTTCTGAAACTGCGTGTTGCCATTTATCTTTGGTCAGGAACTCGCCATAGCTGGTACGACCCCCAAAACCAAATGAGCCTGTTTCCTGACGATCGCCTTGACCTAGAACAACATTAACTCCGATGCGAACCAGAGGGCGAACATCGCGGACAAAATGTCCATCTGGACGCAGAATTTCTACAACCTGCCAATTCGCACCCAGAGAAACGGTAACCTGACGCACTTTGTCATCAGCATCACGTGCATAAGCGTCTATCTCTTCCAGCAGCTTAACCTTGTCTTCGAAGGTCGGTGCGAGAATTGGATTGTCTTCTGAATAAAGTTTGCGGTTTGTGCCGCGTGGGCCGCTTGCATATGCGCCACCTTTTCCGGATTGAACAGAACGCACAGCATCACATGCACGTTTAAGGCCGGCTTGTGACATGTCACCCGAATGCGAATAAGCCGATAGTTCTCCAGAAACCGCACGAAGCCCAAAGCCCTGGCGGGTATCAAACGTCCCTGTTTTTAACTTGCCATTGTCAAAGACCAGCCCTTCGCTTTCGCAATATTCAACAAAAAGCTCACCGTCTTCGGCCTTGCCAATGGAATCGGTCAACATTTTTTCGATTTGGCTTTGTTCAATATCAAATTGCTCAAGAAGGGTGGTCATCAAGATGCTCCAGTAAAATTACTTTAACACCAGATAACACTTTTGGTTCAAAAACCAAGTAATCTTGTGATTAAGGCTTACGGAATTTTTGAGTAGCCGTCAGAAAAACCCGATAGATCAACTGGAATGCCAATGCCTTCTTCAGGCGTTTGGAAAACAATGAAAGTTGCGGTTGTACCTTTTTTAAGGTCTTCAAGCAGCTGGCCTTCCAGAATGACTTCTGCGTAACATCCGTCTTGAAAACAGCGCACGAAATAGGCGCGTCCAATATCCTTGCCGTCAACGTTGAGACCAAGGCCATTGGGTAGGAGCACACCAAGAGGGGCTAAAACACGCATAATCTCTGATTTGCCATCGGCAGTTCTTAAAATAACAACGGAAAGGCCAACCTCTGATCTGTCTTGTGCTACAACATTTTGCATTAGTGCACATTGTTCGCTGGCAGCACCCGGTGGTGTTTCGCAAACCATAGACCATGCGCCGTGCGCTGACTTAACAGCGCCTTGTGCAAAGCTTGCATTGGTCAGCAAGGCGGAAATGCCTGTAATGATTGCCATAAGAATTAAAGATTTTTGAAATACGCGCATGGTTTTTTCCGAATCAGTTGTCTTACTTAGTATTTATCACTGCTAAATGTTAACCAAAACCAACCAGCAAGCATACTCTCTATCATTATTGGTATAAATCTCGAAACTGTGGCAGTTTTACGCTTCACGTTGAGCAGCGAAAAGAAAAAATCGTTCAAGTGTCAAAAATTTTATACGTGCAAATATGCCGCATAAATAAGTCGGCATTTTATTTGCGATTGGCAAACTCATATGTTTTTATTGGTGATGATGCATTTTGCTGTGAAAAGTAAGCACTTAAGCCAAGATTTTTACAGTTAAATCGCAAAAACATATTGTGAAATAATCAATGGCGTGGTCAAAGGCATGAATTAGAGGCTAATAACCTCAAAAGTCTACACGACCCATACAGGAGAATTAATGATGAGAGCGATAGCTTCTGTCATAACAGGATTTGGAATTTTAATAGCATCAGCGGTTGCCAGCTTTGCAGCACAACCAGTTGATAAAGGTCTTTGGCATCAGCCAGCAGGCTCAGACATGATGGCTAGCATTGAGTGGTTCGATGCATATACATTATGGTTTATTGTACCCATTACACTTTTCGTAATGCTTTTGCTTGTGATCGTTATGATCAAGTTCAATGCGAAAGCAAACCCAAATCCTTCAAAAACCAGCCACAACACTTTTATTGAGGTTGTGTGGACAGTTGTTCCAATCGTTGTTCTCATCGCTATCGCGGTCCCATCATTTGAACTTTTGGATAACCAGTTTGATTCAGGTGAAGAGCCGAAGCTTACTGTAAAAGCTACCGCGGTTTCCTGGGCATGGAATTATGAATATCAGGATGAGAGTGAGCTTTCAGTCGATTCTTATTTGATCGAGCAAGCGGCACATGCTGTTACGCAAAAAGACCCTGAAGCTTATGCAGATGCAGAAGCAGCCATTCAAGCAACACGCGAAGAGCTCGGTAAAACAGATCTTTCCGTATATCCGCGCCTTCTAACTGTTGATAATGAACTTGTTGTTCCTGTTAATGAAATGATCCGCGTTTTGGTAACATCTGAACCAGACGGTGTTATTCACAACTTCGCAATGCCTGCTTTTGGCTTGAAAATGGACGCGATCCCAGGCCGTACAAACGAAACCTGGTTCAAGGCTAATGAAGAAGGTCTTTATTATGGCCAGTGTTCAGAGCTTTGCGGCAAGTTTCATGCTTACATGCCAATCGCTATTCGAGTGGTATCAAGAGAGCAGTTTGAAACATGGCAAGCGGATGCATCAGCCAGCCTTGAGGATGCAAACAAAAACCTGATTGCTTCAATTGAAGAACAGAAAAACATTAAACTCGCTGAAAACGCACAAAGCGCACAATAAGCGTTTTGTAACAGCACTAAGGGATTCAGGAGATATAAACATGGCATATGCAGCAACACACGATGCGCACGACCACAAACCAGCCTTCTTTAAGCGTTGGTTCTATTCAACAAACCACAAAGACATTGGTACACTTTACCTACTCTTTGCTATCTTTTCAGGCATTTTAGGCGGTTTTCTTTCAATCGCCATGCGTGCCGAGTTGGCTGAGCCGGGTATGCAGTATTTTGCAGATCCGCACACATATAATGTGTTCACGACTGCGCACGGTCTTATCATGATTTTCTTCATGGTGATGCCAGCATTGATAGGTGGTTTTGCAAACTGGATGGTGCCAATCATGATTGGCGCGCCGGACATGGCATTCCCACGCATGAACAACATTTCATTTTGGTTATTGCCGCCAGCACTTCTTTTACTAGTGCTTTCAATGTTTGTTGAGGGTCCTCCAGGCGCAAACGGCGTTGGTGGTGGTTGGACTATTTATCCACCGCTTTCATCTTTGGCCGGTCAACCGGGTCCTGCGATGGATTTGGCTATTCTAGGTCTTCACATTGCGGGTGCTTCATCCATCCTTGGTGCGATTAACTTCATCACGACCATTTTCAACATGCGTGCCCCGGGCATGACATTGTTCAAAATGCCATTGTTTGCATGGTCAGTTCTAATTACTGCATTCTTGCTTCTGCTTTCACTTCCAGTGCTGGCTGGCGCAATTACAATGCTACTGACAGACCGTAACTTTGGTACAACCTTCTTTGATCCTGCTGGCGGTGGTGACCCAATCCTGTTCCAGCACTTGTTCTGGTTCTTCGGTCACCCTGAAGTTTACATTCTAATCTTGCCAGGTTTCGGTATCGTTTCGCACATTGTCTCAACATTCTCACGCAAGCCAATCTTTGGTTACATGGGCATGGCGCTGGCGATGATCGCAATTGGTGCTGTTGGCTTTATCGTTTGGGCTCACCACATGTACACAGTGGGTCTGTCACTCGATACGCAACGTTACTTCGTTTTCGCAACCATGGTGATTGCTGTTCCAACAGGGGTAAAAATCTTCTCATGGATTGCAACCATGTGGGGTGGTTCAATCACCTTCCGCACACCAATGTTGTGGGCGATTGGTTTCATCTTCTTGTTCACACTGGGTGGTGTAACGGGCGTACAGTTGGCGAATGCCGGTCTTGACCGTTCATTCCACGATACATACTACGTTGTGGCTCACTTCCATTACGTGCTTTCAATGGGCGCCGTATTCTCAATCTTCGCGGGTTGGTACTACTGGTTCCCTAAAATGACAGGCTACATGTATAACTCATTCCTAGCGAAGCTACACTTCTGGGTGTTCTTTGTTGGCGTGAACGTTACATTCTTCCCGCAGCACTTCTTAGGGCTACAAGGCATGCCACGTCGTTATGTCGATTACCCGGATGCTTTCGTATACTGGAACTATGTATCATCCATCGGTTCTTACCTGTCTGCCTTCTCAGTTCTGATCTTCCTATACCTTGTATTCGAAGCATTCGGTAAGAAGCGTGTTGCAGGCGACAACCCATGGGGTGATGGTGCAACAACACTAGAGTGGCAGCTTCCTTCGCCGCCGCCATTCCACCAGTGGGAAATTCTTCCAAAGGTAAAATAAACAATACGCAAGCCGCTGAAGAGTTTAGCGGCTTGCATCTTGTAAGGGTAGCGTAAATGAGCGTCGAAACAGCACCAAGAGATAACCCGACACCAAGCATTACAGCAGCAATGCCGGCTGATTTTTATCGTCTGTTAAAACCACGCGTGATGTATCTTGTTATCTTTACAGCCATCGTCGGCATGTTAATGGCACCCGGTGGTATCAATCCATTCCTTGGCTTCATCTCTATTCTTTGTATTTCAATCGGTGCTGGCGCTTCTGGCGCGCTTAACATGTGGTATGATGC
>CALFBU010000274.1 GCA_937951455.1 uncultured Rhizobiaceae group bacterium | reverse complement strand
AAACAGGCTATGGGCCGTCTGGTCTGCCGCACATTGGAACCTTTGGTGAGGTTGCCAGAACATCCATGGTAATGAATGCCTTTCGCGCTTTGACGGATAATAAGGTTCAAACGAAACTGATATCGTTTTCAGATGATATGGACGGCATGCGTAAAGTGCCAGGCAATGCACCCAACCAAGAGAAGCTTGAAGCAGCACTTGGATTGCCTCTGACGAAAGTGCCAAATCCCTTTGACAGTGAGCATGAAAGTTTTGGCCATCACAACAACGCTCAACTAAGAAGCTTTCTCGACCGCTTTGGATTTGAATATGAGTTTAAAAGTGCAACCGAATATTACGAATCTGGCAAATTTGATGAAGTTCTGAAGCTGGCTTTGAAAAATTATCAAGCCATCATGGATGTCATGCTGCCAACCCTTGGTGAAGAGCGTCAGGCTACCTATAGCCCGTTCTTGCCGATTTCTCCCAAGACCGGTCGTGTCCTTTATGTACCAATGAAATCGATTGATGCGGAAGCCGGTACCATTACATTTGATGATGAAGATGGCGATGAACTTACATTGCCAGTCACAGGTGGTAATGTGAAAATGCAGTGGAAACCGGATTTCGGCATGCGCTGGGCTGCGATTGGCGTGGATTACGAAATGTATGGCAAAGACCATCACATCAATTCACCCATCTATGACCGCATTTGCCGTATTCTGGGGCAGCGTCCGCCTGAGCATTTCATTTACGAATTGTTCCTTGATGACAAGGGCGAGAAAATTTCGAAGACAAAAGGCAATGGTCTCACCATCGATGAGTGGCTGACCTATGCGCCAACCGAGAGCTTGTCTTTCTTCATGTATCAAAAACCGAAGACAGCAAAGCGTCTCTTCTTTGATGTGATTCCAAAGAATGTCGATGAATATTTTCATCATCTTGCGGCTTATCCGACACAAGATAAAAAAGCGCAGTTGAACAATCCGGTCTGGCATATTCACAACGGCAATCCGCCAGAGATGACCATGCCGATTAATTACGCCATGTTGCTCAATCTGGTGAGCGCTGCCAATGCCTCGGACAAGGAAACACTTTGGGGCTTCATTTCACAATATGAAGAAGGCGTGACCCCTGAAAGCCACCCGATGCTGGATGACTTGGTAGGCTACGCAATCCGCTATTTTGAGGATTTTGTAAAGCCGCATAAATCATTCCGCGCACCAACAGATGAAGAACGCGCCGCCCTTGAGAACTTGCGCGGCAAATTATCAGCACTTGATAAGACGGCAGATGCGGAAACCATCCAAACGGAAGTATTCACGGTTGGCAAGGAAGCGGGCTTTGAAAACCTGCGTGAATGGTTCCAGGCTTTGTATCAGATTTTGCTTGGCCAAGATCAGGGCCCTCGCTTTGGTTCGTTTGCCGCTCTCTACGGCATTGATAGAACAATTGCGATGATTGATTCAGCTCTTGCTGGTGAACTTGGTTAGGCTTTAAAGCGGCTGATACTCAACTTGCTTAAAGCCTCATTGCTAGGCGTTTAGCCGATCTGTTAAAACAGGTGCGGTATCAAACTCATTGCGCCAGATGACATAGGCCAAAACGCCATTTTCATGCGTATGCATGTTATGGGGTTGGTTACTTTCGTGGAAAACCGTATCGCCTGGTTTTAGTAGTTTTGCTTCATTCCCTTCCGTTGCAAAACTCGCTTCTCCTGCAATGATGAAATACAATTCCTCCGCTGGGTGATGATGCCAAGGATAATAAAGGTTAGCATCTGAATAGACCAAAAAGCCGCGCATGGTTTCTGAGTGAAAGTGCCCTTGATGGCCAAACAGCTCGTAACAGGCAAACCTGGACAAGAAGTCATCACCGATATTGGTGTCGCGGTAAGTCTCTCGCCAATTAGCGTATTGCCAAGGTGAAATGACGGCGTCGCGCAAGGGTTCATATTCATGACTGGAAAGTGTTGTATCTGTGCTCATCAATTTAGCGGCGGGAATTGCGAATGATGGAAGACCTGCCCACTCAAGGGTATCCGGGAATTTTCCAAAATTCATAATATGCTCATTTGTATCATGAAGCATTTTAATTTGAGTAAGCGCATCATCAAACAAATGTTTCATCCATGACCTCCTGATCAGTCTACCGTTACAACGATATTACCTGTATGTTTTTTATCGATGAAAGCCTGTTGGCCTTCGTGAAAATTTTCAAGTGGGTAGGTTGCCGCCAAAGCAGGTTTTATCTCTCCGCGTTCAATGTAGCCAACCAGATCAGGAAAGACGTTCGTGGTCGTAATGGTGCAGCCGTGAAACGTAAGGTCATTAAGATACAGTGTCCGCAAATCAAGCTCTACGATAGGTCCTGCAATCGCACCTGATGTCCCGTAGCGTCCGCCTCGCTCCAGTACTTCAATCAGTGTTGGGAAGTATTCGCCACCCGCAATGTCCGCAACGATGCTAACAGTCTTTTGTCCAATGGCTTCGTTCAATGCCTCTGCCAGATTATCGGGTGAGCGCGGAAGAATAGCCGTGGGTGAAAACCTGGCAACGTCGCCATGCTTGCTCTCACTGGCAAGTGCTACGGTTTTAGCGCCTCGGCGATTAGCCAGTTGGATAAGTGCTGAGCCAACACCGCCAGAAGCGCCTGTAATGAGTACAGTATCGCCTTTGTCACATCCCACACGGTTGAGAAGATTTTCAGCGGTGGTGTAAGAACATGAAAAAGTTGCAAGTTCCGCATCGCTTAAATCAGAATTCACCGGCAAAACATTCTTGCGATGTGCTGTTGTATATTGGGCAAACCCACCATCGCATTCGGAACCGAAATATCCTGTAGCATTTTTATCCTCGGGGTTATCCCAATTGCGTAGCCAGCAGTCTGCCATGACGCGCTTTCCAATGATCGAAGGGTCAACACCAGTGCCAACTCCTACAACGGTTCCGACAATATCGGCACCCTGAATACGTGGGAACGTAATCGGTGCGCCACCCCAGCTCGGGTCTTCTGCATTTACCGTTTCATACGCGTCACCCGTCGTGGCCTCGGATACAGCTTTTGAATACCAACCACTGCGTGTGTTGACGTCTGTGTTGTTCATACCGCAGGCATGTATTTTGATCAGAACTTCTTCATTTTGAGGTTTTGGCGTCGGCCAGTCCTCGTGAAATTCCAGCGCTTCCATACCGCCATGCCCTGTCAAAACGATTGCTTTCATGGTTTCAGGAATATCAGTCATAATACGAGTCCACAGTTTTTGAATTACTAAATTAATAAGTAATATCACACGGGAATTGACACTGCGAAACAAACATAAACGCCATTTGCTTTCGCAATCGTGTTGCTCAAATTTTCAGGGGAGGGTGAGTTATTGGCTGGCCCAGATGATGCGCGCCAACCATTCCAGTTCTTCGGGAGCGAACTTTAATGTATCATGATCAGGATTGATGGACTGCAATTCAACAACGTTTGCGGTTCTGCGCTCCAGGGTTTTTGCAAGCACTTCACCTTCACGTGTTTTAGCCACAACTCTATCGCCTTTTCGTACTTGTGCTGTAGGATCAACAATGATGATGTCACCTTCGCGGTACAGCGGCATCATGCTATCACCCGATACTTTGAGTGCATAAGCATTTTCGCTTGCACCTGTTGGCGGAGAAATCTCATCCCAGCCTTGGCCAACAGGAAATCCTCCATCATCAAAAAAACCACCCACACCCGCTTGTGCAAAGCCGATGAGTGGTACTGAATTTTGTGATGCTGTTTGTCTATAAAGACCAGAAGGATATTCGCCTTTCTTTGGCTTGATTTCGATCATTTCCATAAATGCGGAAATCGAAGTGCCAGTAGCCTTTAGTATTTTGGCAATGGACTCAGTTGATGGCCATCTTTCTCGGCCTTCACTGGTGAATCGTTTGGATGGATTAAAACTGGTCGGATCAAGGCCTGAATTACGCGCCAAACCAGAGGCAGACATGTCTGCTCTGCTGGCAAGTTCATCAATCGCCGCCCAAATTTGTTTGTGCGTTAGCTTTTCCATCACGATGCCTTAAAAAGGAATAATTTCCTGTTTAGACCAGTGATGCTGCCTTGTCCAGTTTCTATTTATGAGGTCACCAATTTAGACATCCGGGCTAAAGGCACGCCGATCAGATGCAATCATCTGTTCCAGGTATTCAAGCCTGTCCTGCCCCCAAAAAACCTCCCCTTTGTAGACATAGGCAGGCGCACCGATTGCATCTGACTTGATAGCATCTTGTGTATTTATATCGCGTATTTCGGTTATAACGTCAGTCTTTGAAAGGGCGAGTGTTTCATTCCCATCAAATCCACATTCATCAAGAATTGAGACAAGTACCTTATCATCTGCAACTTGCAGGTTACGTTCCCAAACCGCGCGTCCGACTTCTTGAGAAAATTTTGAAGGGTCTTCCCCCGTATGCACAAGCGCACAAATGCACAGATCAGCGGGTGCAGGATTGGTGGGAAAGAACTTCGGGCTTGGGTTCATGCAAGTATCGCGCATAACTGCAGCACGTTGGATTTCTATTTTGCGGTAACGCTGCCTGATCGCAGGTCGTTCAGCCGGTGGCACGGCGCCAGACACGTCCCAAACACCAAAAATATTAAACGGTTTGAAATGAACACTCTTGCCATGTGCGTTGGCAATTTCCATGAGTTTATTGTGACCCAAATAGGCAAAAGGCGAAATGCAGGTGAAATAATAGTCAATGGAATTGCTCATGGTAGTCTCCTAAAATCACTGTTCATGATTGCACTCATATTTATTTACGGCAATAGTGGATTGAGGAGAGTTTATGAAGAGCAAATCAAATTCGTCAGCGGCCCTGTTGGCCCGCGCTTATGCGCTTTCCAATGATGCGGAAACCAAGGCCCTTTATCAGGATTGGGCCAGCACCTATGACGAGACCATGCTGGACGGACTTGCATATCTGACGCCAAAAAAAACCGCAGATATTTTGTGTTCGGTGGCATTGGATAAATCAGCTCTTGTTCTTGATGTAGGATCAGGAACAGGTCTTGCAGGACAAAATCTCGCTGAGCGCGATTTCAAAAACATCCATGCACTTGATTATTCTTCTGCGATGCTGGGTATTGCAAAAGCGCGCCAACACAATGGAAGGCAGGTTTATAGTGAAGTGATTCAGGCAGATCTCAACCAAAGACTTGCCTTAAGCGCCAATACCTATGACGCCATTATTTGTACTGGTCTTTTTACCCATGCCCATGTTGGTGCTGGATGTTTGCCTGAGTTATTTAGAGTTTTAAAGCCGAACAGTTTCTTTGCAACGACGGTTCATAAAGATGTATGGTGCGAAGGCGGTTTTGAGGATGCAGTCGAAGCGTTGACGCAAGAAGATGTTTTAAAAACACATTCAAAAGAGCTTGATATTTATTTTGAAACAGATGAAGAGCCGCAAGGATATTACATTATATGGGAAAAACTTCGTTGAATAAAATTGCTTTGGTAACAGGTGCTGCACGTGGCATTGGTTTGGCGACGACAAAACGGTTTCTAGATGAAGGCTGGAAAGTCGTCATGATTGATTGGGATGGGGAAGAGCTTGGCAAGGTATCCAAGCCCCTGAACAATGTAACCGCAATTACGGCAGATATTTCAAAAGAAGAAGACGTAAAATCCTTTATTGACGAAATTGAAAAACAATTCGGCCAATTGGATGCGTTGGTAAACAACGCAGGTGTTGCTGATTTTGGACCGATAGAAGATACAACATTCGAGCGCTGGCGTGCGGTTATGCAAACCAATCTGGATGGTACATTTCTGGTAAGTCAGGAAGCCATTCGATTGTTAAAGATCAATTCGGGTGCCATCGTAAATATTGCTTCTATCTCAGGCCTGCGCGGCTCTACACTCCGCACTGCTTACGGCACATCCAAGGCAGCGGTAATTCAGTTAAGTTTGCAACAAGCTGTAGAGCTGGGTGAGCACGGTATTCGCGTCAATGCTTTATGTCCTGGGCCAGTACGCACCAAACTTGCCATGGCGGTTCACACACAGGATATTATTGATGCCTACCACGATGCCATCCCGCTCAACCGTTATGGCAGTGAAGAGGAAATCTCAAATGGCATCTATTTTTTATGTTCAGATCAGGCAAGCTTTATTACGGGGCAAGTGCTGGCTGTTGATGGTGGGTTTGAAGCAGCAGGCGTTGGCCTTCCAGCTTTGAGGCAGTAAAGATGTCTAGTGAAAAAGATGAAAATAAAAACACAACAAGATTAGCTGAAGACAGAACAATTCTTGCCAATGAGCGAACTTTTTCAAGCCGAATGGGGCTAGCGTTAGGCGCGCTGGGTTTGGCTGTTGGCTTGCAAGCAGTATTTGGTGAAGCGAATCCGACTTGGTTGGCAAAGCTGGCAGCAAGTATTTTTATTATCATCGCAATTTTGGTAGCCATTGCTGGATATAAAAACAGTAAGAAAATGCTAGAAAGACTAAATACCTACAGTGCTGAACCGGCATCGGCAAAGGGTATGTTTACAGTGGCAGCACTGATTTCGATTGGCGCGCTGCTTATTGGTCTAATTTTATGGATGATATAGGTTTTATAGCATATTATACCTTACATTTTGGCGCACGACATACCATATTTCAATATATTAGCATAAATCAGAGGCCTAAATGACCCAACAAAATCCACTGCTCGCTGACTGGAATACACCCTTTGAAGTTCCACCTTTTGATCTGATCAAGAACGATCATTATCGCGAGGCTTTTGACATTGCTTTGGAGCAAAGCGAGAAGGAAATTGAGCGGATTGCCAAGAATGAAAATGACCCAACCTTTGTAAATACTATAGCAGCGATGGAAAGTGCAGGCGAAGCATTATCAAAAGTATCTGGCGTTTTCTTTAATTTATCAGGCTCGCATACCAATGATGAGATGCAGATAATTCAACGCGAAATGGCGCCAAAGCTCTCGGCTCATCACTCAAAAATCATGTTGAACGAGAAGCTTTTCGCCCGTGTCGAAATTTTATATCTGGGACGAGAAGAGCTTGATTTGAACCCTGAAGCAAAGCGTGTGCTTGAGCGATATCATTCAAATTTCGTGCGCTCAGGTGCCAAGCTAAAAGGCGATGAACGCAACCGCATGGCAGAAATCTCAAGCGAACTTGCAACGCTCGGTACGCAATTTTCTCAAAACATTTTAGCAGATGAAAGCGCGTATGAACTGGTTCTGGAAGAAGGTGATGATCTTGCCGGTCTGCCAGACTTTCTGGTGTCCGCTGCTGCGTCTGCCGCAAAGGAGCGTGGGCACAATGGCAAATTTGTCATAACACTTTCACGCTCACTGATTGAACCTTTCTTGCAGTTTTCTTCGCGTAGAGACTTACGTGAAGTTGCCTATAAGGGTTGGATTGCCAGAGGTGAAAATGGTGGCGATACAGACAATCGCGAGATCATAAGCAAGACGCTTAAACTGCGTGAAGAGCGTGCTAACTTGCTTGGCTTTAAGACTTTCGCAGAGTTTAAGCTGGATGACCAAATGGCCAAAACGCCAGAAGCTGTTCGAAATTTACTGATGCAAGTTTGGGAGCCTGCGAAAAAACGCGCGAACCAGGAAGCTCAAAAACTTCAGGAACTGGCAAATGCCGAAGGTGCTAATTTCAATATAGCGCCCTGGGATTGGCGTTACTATTCAGAAAAAGTACGAAGCCGTGACCATGATCTGGATGAGGCAGAAATCAAGCCTTATCTCCAACTCGATAAAATCATCGAAGCAGCTTTTAATACAGCAAGCCGACTTTTCGGACTGAGTTTTGAAGAGCGCTCTGATATTCCAAAATATCATGCCGATGTACGCACCTTTGAAGTCAAAAACCAGGACGGCGAACATGTTGCAATCTTCATTGGAGATTATTTCGCGCGAACTTCAAAACGTTCTGGAGCCTGGATGAGTGGTTTCCGATCACAGGAAAAACTAAAAGGGGATATCACACCCATCATTGTAAACGTCATGAACTTTGCAAAAGCAGCCGATGGAGAACCAAGTCTTCTAACGTTTGATGACGCACATACGCTTTTTCATGAGTTCGGTCACGCGCTTCATGGCATGTTGTCGAATGTCACTTACCCAAGTATTTCCGGCACATCCGTAGCGCGTGATTTTGTAGAATTGCCAAGCCAGCTTTATGAACACTGGTTGGATGAAAAAGAAATTCTCTCAAAATATGCAGTGCATTATAAAACGGGTGAACCGATGCCAGACGCACTGATTGAAAAACTAAAATCTGCAAGCACGTTTAACCAGGGATTTGCAACGGTAGAATATACATCTTCGGCCTTGGTTGATTTGGAATTGCACACCATGCCAGCTGATGAGACGCAGGATATTGGAAAAGTCGAAGCCGAAATATTGAATAAAATCGGGATGCCTGATGAAATCACCATGCGCCACCGCACGCCTCATTTTGCCCATGTATTTTCAGGAGATGGATACTCTGCAGGATATTATTCTTACATGTGGTCAGAAGTCATGGACGCGGACGCTTTTGAAGCCTTCAAGGAAACAGGTGATGTTTTTGATGAAGCTACGTCGCAACGCCTACTCGAGAATATTTATTCAGCGGGTGGTAGCCGTGACCCAGCTGAACTTTATGTCGAATTTCGAGGACAAATGCCTGAAATTGACGCGCTGCTCGAAGGCCGTGGCTTAAAAAACGTAGCGTGATATACTTTTAACAAATCAAGAAATTATAGAAGGATTCTTTAATGTCCAAATACCAGAATATTTTAGAAACTGTAGGCAATACGCCGATCGTTCGTATCAATAAATTAGCACCTGAGGGAATCAATCTATTCGTTAAGATAGAGGCTTTTAATCCGCTCGGTTCGGTCAAGGACAGATTGGCATTGGGTGTCATTGAAGCGGCAGAAAAATCCGGTGAATTGAAACCTGGTCAAACTGTTGTGGAAGCAACCAGTGGGAATACGGGCATCGGCCTTGCGATGGTTTGTGCGCAAAAAGGCTATCCGCTCGTGATATGCATGGCGGAAAGCTTTTCCGTTGAGCGCCGCAAACTGATGCGCTTTTTAGGTGCAAAAGTTGTGCTCACACCAGCTAAGGAAAAAGGCACAGGGATGGTCAAAAAAGCCAAGGAACTGGCGGACAAAAACGGTTGGTTCCTGACCCGTCAGTTTGAGACAGATGCCAATCCTGATACGCATGAGCGAACAACCGCGCAGGAAATTCTCAAAGACTTCGATGGTGAAGCTTTGGACTATTGGGTGACCGGCTTTGGAACAGGCGGAACGCTCAACGGTGTAGGCCGTGTTTTGGCAAAGGAGCGTCCAGAAACGAAGATCGTCGTTAGCGAACCAGAAGATGCAGCCATGCTTTCAAGCGGTGTAGCGCAAGACAGGAATGATGATGGTTCAGCAGCAAGCAGCCACCCATCGTTTAACCCACACCCAATTCAGGGCTGGAGCCCAGACTTCATTCCAAAGATTACAGGCGATGCGGTTGCCATGGATTTCATTCATGAAGTGAAAAAGGTTTCAGGCGCGGACGCCATGAAGTGTGCGCGAGACTTGGCGACACAAGAGGGCATTTTCTGTGGCATTTCATGTGGTGCAACCTTTGCAACCGCACTTGAGGTTTGTCAGGAAGCACCAAAAGGCTCAACTGTATTGTGCATGCTGCCTGATACGGGCGAACGCTATCTTTCAACACCTCTCTTTGGCAATGTGGAAGCTGAAATGAATGAAGCGGAATTGGAAATTATGATGTCCACACCAGGGTATCAAAGACCAAACCCTGCTTAATCTTTAAGCGAAAAACACAATCTGAGCGCAGCTTCTACAGCGCTCAGATTGTATCAGAAAACTTAGATGCCATTCTGGAAATAAGGGCATCATCTTTGCCGCCAATCAGAATATACTCATATCCTTCTTTTGACCATTTTGCGGAAGACATCCCTTCCATGGAATCCATCGCAAGGTCTAGCTTTTCGTTTTCATCCGAACGAATGATGCAAAGTGCAATAGGCTGACCCATACTGTCGAGAAATGCGATTTGTATAAGCGGCTTGCCTTTATAACCCAAAACCTGAGATCTTTTGTATTCAAGTTGTGTTGATATATTCAGCTTTTCTATTGGGATGGTTTTACCAATGGCAGCTGCAACACGATCTAACTCTTCTTGTTTGGTTGCATCGGAAAGAGCAACATTTTTCAAGGTGCTATTGGTGTAAAGCGCTTGATAGCTCGCCACATAATCACGCCAGTCTGGCTGACTGTTTGAAGTGCTGATGCCTGCGCCATATCCAATCACAAGCGTTAGAATGGATGCGGCAATTGCATTTCTAAATCCTGTGTTGTCATTGGCACTTGTGATGGGTGCTGATGGAAGCTCAGGCATCTTGCCAATTTTTAGCGCCTCAAAACTTTTAGCCACTTGTTTTGTATCAAGTCGAAGTTCATCAATACGATTTGCCAAATTGGCATCTGTTTTTAGCGCAGATGTAATCTCGGCAACATTTGCATAGTCATCCTCGCCATCTAAAAAAGCGACCAATTCTTCATCACTGAAATATCTGTTCTGCATTATCCTACCTCTGACCTTGAGCCATATTTCTTTACCAGTTTTGAGCGTGCAACAGCTAGCCTGCTCATCACGGTGCCAATTGGAATTTCCAGAAGGTTGGCTGCCTCACTATAGGAGTAACCTTCAACATAAACCAAAAGTAATGTCGCGCGTTGTGCTTCTGGAAGCCTCATAACTTCCAACAAAACTTCTCGCCCTAATAAATTGACTCCGGGGTCTGGTTTGGTATCGACCAGATCTTCCTCATCAATGCTTGAAAGTCCACCGCCATTTCGAACGGCTTCTTTTCTAATCTCATTAATCCAAAGTCTTTGTGTTAACCGAAACATCCATCGGTCAAAATGGGTTCCAGCCTTAAACTTGTCTGCTTTTTCAATGGCTCTTAAACATGCAGCTTGTGCCAGATCATCACTTCTGGACCGATCGCCCGTTAGGGCAAGGCAGTAGCGCCAAAGCCTGGGAAAAAAGATTTCCAGCTCCTTTTTCACAACGTCATGCGCGGTTTTTTTACCCCAGAATTTCATTGCAATCCTTTTGTGTATTAAACTCGGATGTCACGATTTAAATATCATGACATCCGATATCCCAATACAACACAATTACTTTTCAAATACCATTCTTACGGCAACAGGTGTCACGCGTGTGATGCCAGAGAGTTTTGCCAACTCTTGCAAAAGGTTAATACCGTCATCGATGCCCAGATCCTCTGTAGAAAGCATAATGAAGTCCGAAGTGGTAACCAGAACACGATCATCAGAAAGGCGCGCAACCAGCATTTCAACATCGATATCGTTTTCGCTGCCAGCAAATGCAAGTGTCGCTTGAATTTCGAGAACTTTGGTTTCACCTTGTTTGAGAGTGTTAACTTCTTCCATTTCGATTTCGCCGGTGATGATAGCAGTAGCTTTGCCTTCCTGGAAAACATGCGTCGCCATTCGTTCGTTACGGATGTCGATGTTCGTTTCAATGGATGCTAGATCAATTTTAAGTTCTAACGCGCCTGATTGAGTTACTGTACCGTCGACTTTATTAAAGTGATGCACCTCACCATTGGTATCATTCTTGATGGAGCCGAAGGCCACGCGGGACTGATCCGCAACAGATTCCCAAACCGTGTCGTCGGCAAAAGCTGGTGTTGCCAACATAAGGGCTGCGCCGCATAAAAGGCCTGTAAGATATTTCATGAATGTTCCTCCAATTGTAGTTAGGCGTAAGTGCCGATACCTAGACAACACTTGAAGAAACAAAATTATTCATTTTCTATTGGAAATAATTTAGCTGAATTTTGAAAAATCAGAATACACGCTCAATACTTATAAATACTCCGGTGGCCAAGGTCGCGTATTATCCGCATCAATCCAGGCTTGCACCCATGCAGGAGGAGGTAGCGAAAAGTCAGGGTGGCCCATCGCCTTGCTGACGCGGTCAGACAAAACAGTGCGCCCTTTTTCGGTAACACCAGTTCGAAACAATGCCGTTGAACAAGGCTCTCCGTTTACTTCCATGGATTGTTGAATATAAAACCAACGATGATCGACACCGATGAGTTGTGTTTTCATAATCACTTTTTGGAATGCAAAAATACGTTTGCGGAATCGTACTGAGGAACCTGCAACCACGAGCCCCCATTTTTCTTCTTCTAGGGTTCGCCATAATCCTGTTTTTACAGCAAGATCAAATCGTCCCAAATCATAAAGTGTCAAATGGCGACCATTGTTCATTTCCATGAAATGATCCATGTCCCACGGATGGGCGTAAAATGAACAGGTTGTTGCATCTGTGAATTGCGCGGCAGGTGAACGCCGCGCTTTCCACAAAACTGATGCCATACGGGCAAAAGGATACATGGTTTATTTATGCTGCCTTCTTGCCTGGCTCACCCGTAGGGTCAAAACGCTCATAGAACTTCTCATCAGTTTTGGCCATTTCAAGCAGTAGTGCATTTGGCTTGAACTGATCACCATATTTGCCATGAAGGTCTTTCAGCATTTCAACAAACTTTGTTGTGCCCATACCATCAATGTAAGAAAGAGCACCGCCTGTGAATGGCGCAAAGCCGAAGCCTAGTATGGAACCTACATCCGCTTCACGAACATCGGTGACAACACCTTCTTCTACGCAGCGCGCTGCTTCTACTGCGATGGTTGCATGAAAGCGGTTCTTGATTTCCTGTCGGTCAATGCTGTCAGCATCCTGTTGTGGATACATGTCTTTAAGCCCATGCCAAAGATGTTTCTTTGCAGGTCTTTCAGGATAATCGTAAAAGCCCTTGCCGTTCTTTTTGCCAAGACGACCATGCTTTTCAACCATTGAGTCAACCAAATCGATATGGCGTTGCTCAACCGCACCTTCACCCAGATCACGAATGGTCTGGTGAAGAATTTTGTGGCTAAGATCTATCGCTGTTTCATCATTAAGTTGTAACGGCCCAAGCGGCATGCCAGCCTGCTTCGCAAGGTTTTCAATCATTGCCGCAGGAACGCCTTCACTCAGCATGTTGTAAGCTTCAGACATATAGCGCAGCACGCAACGGTTCACATAGAAGCCGCGTGTATCGTTCACGAGGATCGGTGTCTTCTTGATCTTGCCGATGTAATCAATCGCCATAGCGATCGCTTTATCGCCAGTCTGGTCACCCTTGATGGTTTCAACAAGCATCATCATGTTAACAGGCGAGAAGAAGTGAATGCCGATAAATTGCTCTGGACGTTTTGAGAATTTAGCCAAATCTGAGATAGGAATAGTCGAAGTGTTGGAGGCAAAGATTGCATCTTCCGGCATATGCTTTTCAGCCATTTCGGTAGCGGCCTTTTTAACCTCTGAATCTTCAAAGACCGCTTCAATGACCATGTCCACATCCGATAATTTGGCATAATCGTCCGTTGCCGTGATACGCGAAAGAATGGCTTCTTTCTTTTCTGTTGTAGAACGCTTTTTGGAAATCGCTTTGTCTTCTGTTGATTCAGACCAGGCCTTCCCTTTGTCAGCACCTTCCTGATCGCGGTCTATCAGAATAACATCAATGCCTGCTTTTGCGGAGACATAGGCGATGCCTGCGCCCATTAGACCAGCGCCGATGACGCCAATTTTATTGACTTCAAGCTTGCCGACGGATAATGGACGACGTGCG
>CALFBU010000273.1 GCA_937951455.1 uncultured Rhizobiaceae group bacterium | reverse complement strand
GTTGAACGAAGCGAATGGTCCGTCTGATACGCGGATGCTCTCACCCACATCAAACATGATGGATGGTTTCGGACGGTCAACGCCTTCCTGAACCTGATTTAGAATTTGATTGGCTTCACGCTCGGTAATCGGCTTTGGCTTATTATCAGCACCCAAAAAGCCCGTTACCTTCGGCGTGTCTTTAATAAGGTGGAATGCAGCGTCTGTCATGTCCATCTTCACCAGCACATAGCCCGGGAAGAATTTACGCTCGCTATCGACCTTGCGGCCACGACGCACTTCAACCACTTTTTCAGTCGGCACCATGACAGCCTCAAAGAGATGCTCAAGCCCTTTTTGGCGAACTTTCTCCTCAATTGCCTCAGCAACCTTCTTCTCAAAATTTGAGTAAGCCTGAACTATATACCAACGATGCGCCATGCTTGCACTTTTCCTCGTAAACCTGATTTCTACCGCAGTCCGATTAACCCAGGCTCAAAAGCGTGGTGACAAACCAGCTTAAGCCCTGATCCAGCACAAAGAAGAAGATGCCGGCAAGTATCACCATGATGAAAACCATGATTGCGCTGGTCACTGTTTCACGGCGTGTTGGCCATGTAACTTTCGACGTTTCCGTGCGCACTTGCTGCAAGAAAGTGAATGGATTTGTCTTCGATGCCATCAGTAAAACCCTGACTCGCTGTTAAAATTCTATTCAATTCAATTAAAATCGGAACCTACAAACCATTCAACCGCTTGTAAATACACGAAAAATCGTGCGCAGAACGGATTTCACCAAACTGCACACGTTTTTGTTTCTTGAGGAGTATCTAAACCGTTGTTTTCCAAAGCGCAAGGGGGTGTTTGGAGAATCTTTTAAGGAAGGGAATTGATTCCAATTTTCAGAGCAAAAGTAACTTACAAAATACACTGAGAGAGAGCATTTTATATGAAATTTATAGTATGAGAATTGCATTAATAGCTATTAGACGAAAGCTATCCACATTGAACGCTTGGTAAAAAGGTACTTATGACCCAAGCTAGACACTGAGACTTTGATATCGAATGGCAGGTTGCGGACTTAGCACCAGTTTCAATTTGGTTCATTGGTCAGCTAACGAACACCTCTCAATATCACTATTGCCATGAAGCGGACACTGTTTTGTTCATCTAATTAGTTACCAAGTTTACCAATCATGTTTGATGGTAAAAACGCTAGTAAGATAAGAATGAGAGCTCCTATACCTCCAGCAACTGTACCGGTTGCACCTTGAGTTACGCCGCCGATTAATCCAGCTAATACTATAGCTGAAAGCCAACCGGGAAACCCAATATCACGGGCTCTTTTGGCAATGATATTTAGTTTAGCAAATAAGAATGCAAGCCCAGAAAGCAATACTATTACTATAGCTGGAATAGCCAGCTTTTCTCTTAACAGCTGTTGGGCTTGCGCAAGATCTCCACCAACTAAGTGCTCGGCAATGCCAATGCTGAAACCAACCGCCAAGCAACATGCAAGGAAAAACAGAACCAAAACTATCCACAAAATTGTAAATCTCTTGGTTTGTAGTTTTCCGATTTTAAAATCTCCAAAATAGTTTTTCAGCATGATGCCTGCACCCTATGTTTTTCTCAATTATTTTCTGGCTTTTGAGATTTCAATCTGCTCATCTGAGTATTTTAATACCTCGTCGTAGACTACACGTCTTATTTCCTTATTGTAATCAATATTTAAATGGTTGAATCCACCAAGCGGCCTAACATTTATATTTGATAATGTACCGGTAAAATCCTGCTTAGGACTAACAATGTTTGTATTGTTGTTTTTGGGTAGGTAGTAATTTACAATCTCATTCACATTGCGACCTACCAAAGTCGGCTCTACAGGATCATACATCACAACATATTTTACAGGTATCCCACGCAGACCAAGGGTTGTTGCCATTTTTGGCGCTGCTCCAGCACCCAAAGAATGTCCAATTATTATGATAGGAAATGATATCTCTTTTTCATAACTGCGTTCAATTAATTCGTCTGCTAATGCTTGCCAATGAGAATGATTGTAAACCTCGCTTTCAATTCCAAATTTTCTAAGCTTCTTACCCATTTCATCCATGCCAAGTGAAAATACGTTTGCCAATCCTCTCAACAAGTAAACTTCGCCAGGTCTGGTTGGCTTGAAATCTTTTGCCAAAGCTTGATTGTTGGCCAAAACTAAAATTATTATAAATGCAATTAAATTGATCTTTTTAAGCCAATTATAAAATGATTTTTTATTCATTGTACTCTCCAACAATATAACTGCCACTGGCATAATCAATTAGAAAGTGTAACCATTGTGCATTCAAATTCAACTATACTAGAAACTATATTTGCTAGAGGTGATGAATGTATAAGATACTTTTCTCAACAATTATTTCTTATCTGCTTGTCTCTGCCGTTCCTGCCATAGCGTCAGAATTAACAACCAAGATAATAGATGAAGCACGCAAAGAATGTAATTCATTTGAAGATGGCATTCTAGAATTAGAAGATGGAGCTGTCTCAAATATCGACATTACTGGTGACGGAAAATTAAATGAAATTATTGATTCAGGTAAATTGTCATGTTCCTCTGCACGATCACTCTTCTGTGGGACAGGTGGATGCACAGTTCACTTAGTCACCGATCTAAGCTCCACAGAATTTCTTGCCAAAGGTTGGAAAATTGTAATTTGGTATGAACAGCCAATTGTATTGCTCGCAGTTCATGGGAGTGAATGTGGTGGCAATAACCTTCGTAGATGTTATCAGGCGTTGGTTTGGAGCGAAGATAAATTCAGGGCATTTGGCGATAGTTAAAATCTAATAATTACTCTAAATAAAATTTAGATTGTATGTCCGCTCTAGGGGCAATTGACCAATGTCGCTTATTCCAGTCACTCTGATAACGAAGTGCCATTGGCGTGATTGCAAGGCATAGTCATTTCTGGCATTTAGCTGTCATTGAAAAATGTTTGCAAAAAACTTTTCCCCGCTTTCCAACCTTCACGCATAATCATTTCATCGTCTGTTTGAAAAACTCAGCCCAATCACCGGAATTGGGCGATAACAGAGACAGTAGAGCGGTAAGGCGGTAGTTTCGGGCTATCGCCCTCCTTGAAGGCTGGACCCGCGCGATTTATCCCGTGAGGCGGTACTAAAAACCTCTACGTGGAGTTCTTGATTAAGAGCCACACAAAATAAACATTAGAGGTTTTTAATTAAGAGCCCTGCATGTTTTGAAGAATACAAAGAAACACCGTTCAGAGATGAGCGAGTGAATGCGGAATTGTGTCTTTAAATATAGCTCCCTCATCCTGAGCTTGTCGAAGGACGGGGGAGCGGCAACTGGGGCAACCAACCCTTCGACAGGCTCAGGGTGAGGGTTCAAGATTTCCTTTCTTCCACAAGGGGAAAGGGAGTAAAGATGAACATAAAATCAACAGCAAATTAAGCGCTGGACAAATTGGCTGGAAATCCCCAAATACACATCATCCAATCCTTTTATCAAAAGAGCTTCTGACATGCTAAAGCAAAGACTTGGCGCTATTATCGCAAATCCGCGTTTTGAATACTTCATTCTGGTGCTCATCACCATTAATGCCATCGTTTTGGGCATGGAGACCAGTGAGTGGATCATGTCTCACATCGGGCCGCTTTTGCTGGCGCTGGACACGCTTATTCTTTGGGTGTTTGTGGCGGAAATACTGGCGCGGTGGATTGTCAATTTCAAAGGATTTTGGCATGACCCATGGCGGATTTTTGACTTCGTGGTGGTAGCCGTAGCGCTTGTTCCAACAACGGGTGCCTTGTCGGTTCTGCGTGCGTTCAGAATATTACGGGTATTGAGGCTTATTTCCACCATTCCAGCCCTGAAGCGCGTTGTCAGCGGTCTTTTATCCGCCCTGCCCGGCATGGGATCCATCGTGTTTTTGCTGGCACTGATCTTTTACGTTTTCGCGGTGATTTCAACCAAGCTTTTCAAGGACGCATTTCCGGAGTGGTTTGGTTCGATTGGTGAATCGTCCTACACGCTGTTTCAGATCATGACGCTGGAAAGCTGGTCAATGGGCATCGTGCGGCCGGTCATGGAGCAGTTCCCGCTTGCCTGGATACTCTTTGTGCCATTTATCATCATGACGGCTTTTACCGTTCTCAACCTCTTCATCGGTGTTATTGTGGATGCCATGCAATCCGAACATGAAGCGGAAGCCAAGGCTGGCCGCGATGCGATGTTAAGTGAGACTGAGCAAGTGCTTATTGAAGTCAGAGCACTGCGTGCGGAAGTTGCAGAACTCAAGGGACACCTTGGCAAATCATAAAACAAAAGCCCTCCTACTCATGTAAGAGGGCTGATGCTGTAACCTCAGACACTTAGGTGCCCGAATTGTTTTTCTAGGCTTTTACAAAAGCCTCAACGTCGGCAATGCCGGTTTTGGATTTTGGATCGACCTTGAAGTCCACCATGCGCACAACCTGCTTGCTCTTGCTCAGGTTCAACTTGCGCCAACCAACGGCAAGGGCAGCCTTTGGGTATGTTGACCACTTGTTGATGCTTTGCGAAGGTTCCTGCACACCAAACTTGCGGCGCAGAATGCCATTTGCGTAATTTACCGCATATTGCTTGCGAAGGTCTCTTGTCCAATGCTCGGTCGTGACCGAAATATTGAGACAGTCTTCATTTTCAACACGGTGCGGGCAGTTTAGCGGCCAATGCACCATTTCGCCTGGCTTCAGGTCATAGACCTCAGCACCATCATCAAAAGAGCGTTCGTAAGGAATTTCCTCCTCCTGCTCACCCAAGATGATAGACTCAAGACTTTCAGGCTTTAGATAAGGCGCTTCATTTGGATAGACATAAACACGCTTTTTACCTTCTACCTGCCATAAAGACTGACCTGGTACGTCAGCATGATAGAAAACCTGAACCTTTGGTGATGAAACCAGAATTCCCATTTTGCGCTTGAAGGTTTCAAAACCCGGCACATAGCCTTCAAATTCATCAAATATCTTGTTGAGCAATTCGCCATATTCAGGATCAACCGTTTCAACCGCGCGCATGTTAAGCCACATACGGCCACGCTCGATGGACTCGATGACTTCAGCACCTGAGTAACCTTCTTTGGTGCCTTCACGCCATAGAGGGTTTTCCACGTCATAGCCCATGGTGGTAATATTGTATTTTTCAGGTGGATATACGTCCACAAGTTTGCTCAAACGTTCCTTGGTAAAAAGACCGGTTTCGCTGAGACGATGATGTAAAAGAAGGGAAACTTCGCTAAAATTATGAGCGTATTCTGGCTTCCAATCAGAGATAATAGATTTGTTCATTTTTAAAATTTCTCCCGAACTACCTTGGGAGAAGAATAACAAAAATGTGTTTAAACCGATTTTAGCCAGTCGTTAAAATTTTAACTATCGCCCGGAAAGGAATGATTTAGCGCCCTCGTCACCAAAATAGCGCGTTAAAAGCGATGGGCTAATATTGTGAAGATTGAGAATGGTTATGCCGGTTGTTGCGCTATCGAGCTCTTTCCATTCACCAAATCCAATGTATTTACACCCAACATTGGCATAGTGGCGAAACAGGACCGGAAGGCTTCTTTGCCCGCCTTCAAATCCTGAGACGATATTGCCAAGCTTGGAATAATCACCACACCCTTCTTCGAGCTTGTTGATTTTCACTTCGCGGGGAATGGGTAAATTCAACGCAAGCTTTGGCGTTATGAAGCCGTCCATTGTTTCGTCACGCCAATTGCGCATCACAAATCGTCTAAGTAATTCGCGCGATACGGGATTAAAATTCTGCCCCATGGTTACCGGACCAAAGAGATATTTAATCTGCTTGTTTTTACGCGGAACTTCGAGAATGGCACGCCACAACAACATTAAAGGTGAATAGCTTTTTTGATATTCAGGCAAAATAGCAGCGCGTCCCAGTTCCATCGAGTTCGGCAACAGGTTTTCGAAATTATCCGACAGAGTGAAAATGCTGCTAGTTACAAGGTTATCAGCAGAGACCGGCATTTTCGCAGGATCGGGCAAGGTATAGCGATACACGCCGACTACGTTTTGTTTTGTATCATCCCAAAGCACGAGATGACTGTAAAATGCGTCGAATTTATCTTGCAACTGCGATGGGTCACTCACATTGGTTTGCGAGGCGTAAGCGGCAAAACGCACTTCGCAAATCATGTCTATGAGTTCAGAGGATGCACCATTTTCTGATTGATAAATTGTATAGCCGTTTTGCTGAACAAGAACGTCATGTTTTTTCAGCACTTTGAGCGCATGTTTGCCACTAATCGGCGCCGTTTTGCGCAAAGCAGTTTCATTCTCCACATCGGTTCTGAGTTCAGGAGAAATAAGTTGAGGAATATCAGGAACTTTCGGCGCGCCCGTTTTGAGGCCATAGACCAGACTTCTTGCAAACGTGCCAACCGATACACTTCGCGAAACGCGCGCTAATTGCCTGCTCGAAACGGGCTCACCTACCTTAAACGTAAAATCGTGCCCACCGCGCAAAAACTCACGCAAAAGCATGTAGGTTCTTATTCTCGGGTGAATAAGACCTGATAGATTAAACATCATGGAATTACGTCCACTGATATATAACGGCACCATTTCACCGCCACTTACTTCGACGAACTTTCGAACCTGGTCTGTCCAGTCACTGTCTGAAATTGTCCAGTCCGATGTTTTCAAGTGTGAGCAGATGCGCCCTGGGAACAATGCCAAGTCCCCTCCATCGCGCAAATGTTTCAAGGCTGTCGCAATTGATTTACGGTTTTGTCCGCGTGAGTCTGCAGCGCCAAAGGGGTCAACAAACAAAAGGCTTGGTTCTTCCAGTTGTGTCGCTGCAAGAAGTTTGTTGGCAAAGATTTTTATGTTGGAGCGATGCTTTGTAAGCAGTTGAAACAGCGCAAACGCATCCGGCAAACCGT
>CALFBU010000272.1 GCA_937951455.1 uncultured Rhizobiaceae group bacterium | reverse complement strand
GAGTTTAACAACATGCCAAGAAAAATCAGCGGGAATATAAAGAGCGCCGCCGCCATATAGGCTGGAATACCAACCAAGGCAATTTCCGGTGTTACCAAAAGATAGAACAGCAAGATTACAGGGAAGGCCAAAATCAGGTTTGCTGCAAACGATAAAAATGTATCCAGTTTGCCACCATAATAACCTGCAGGCAGACCAAGCGTGATACCTACCATGTAGGCAAAGAGTGTCGCGAAAGGTGCGATTGCAATTACGATTACAGACCCTTTGACGACGCGGCTAAAAACATCACGAGCAAGGTTATCACCCCCCAAGAGGTAGTATTCATAAAGTCCTTCAGCAGGGTTACTTATCGCGGTTCCCGGCACTTTATTTTTCATACCTGAAATTTGCGTCAAAGGATCATGGGTAGATATCCAATCAAACAAGCCAGTAAAGAGCGCAGTGTAAGCCCAGAACATGACAAGTGCGAAACCTACCATGCCAACAATGCTGTCAAACAGACGACCGTATAGTCCAAGTGAGTTTTTAAATTTGATGGAAATCACGAAGGTTAGAATTAGCGCAATCCAAACCGGTGTAAATTGTCCAAAGATGCGGATGATAATTTCACCCCAAGATAACGGATCCATATCAAACGCCCCCTATGACAATCTGATACGTGGGTTCAAGAACACGTATCCGATATCTGAAATTAATTGGCTGACCAATACGATCACCACCGATACCACAGAAACCCCCAAGAGCATTTCAATGTCATTATTACCTGCCGCTTGCACAAGCTGCCAACCGATGCCTTTGTAATTGAACAAAGTCTCGGTAATCACAACGCCTGTGAGCAAATATGGAATTTGCAATGCGATGATTGTAAAGGGTGCGATCAGTGCATTCCTCAATGCGTGCTTTATAACAATGCCGGCAAAGGAAACGCCTTTAAGCCTAGCCGTTCTAATGTATTGTGCAGTCATTACCTCAGCCATGGATGCACGTGTCATGCGTGCAATATAGCCTATATTAAACAAGGCAATGGTTAGAACAGGCAGTGTGAAATTCGAAAAATCAGGTGCAGTCATGGCTTGCGCAGCAGAGCCCTTGAACCACTTTAGCCCAACAGCGCTTGATGCAAAGATAGCAATCAATACAACACCCGATACATATTCAGGTGTCGCAGACGTTGCAATCGAGAAGGTGGAAAGTGTTCGGTCTGTCTTTGACCCTTCCCTCATGCCAGCAAAAATACCAATAAGCAAAGCGATAGGAATTGTAACAATCATCGCCCACATCATCAGGTAACCGGTTAACTGTAAACGGCCTGGCCTGCTATCATCGCGTGCAGTGTCTGGGTTATCAGACAGGCCAAGCAACACATCGCCTACAGACTCTTTTGAAACGGTTGAAAAGCCCCAATCGCCCTGAAGAATGCCGCAATAGGTTGGCGCGTCTTCAACGGCTGCACCTTTTCTGGCGCATCTGGCTCGGGTTTCGCCATCCGTTCCTTCAATGACATAACCTGGCACGACACCTAACCACTCACCATATTTTACAAACATGTTTCGCTTGTAGCCACGGTTGGCAAGCCATGTATCCACTTGCTCTTCAGACATGCGGAAATTACCTTGTGTCTTGGCAAGCTTTTCAAGGTTTGGATAAAGGTTCGTTAAAAAGAAAACGACGAACGTTAGACATAATGCTGTTAAGAGCATTATCCCGAACCTGCGACCTATAAACTGTAACATGCAGTCTCCCCTGGCTCTTTCGAAGTTTTATTTATGAGCCTGATTTATTTACTTCGATTTCAAATAAAGAGCACTTCCGTGATCATCGTCATTTGAAATGGAAATAAAAAGGCCGCCAAATAATTTGGCGGCCTTATCGATACAAAATGATTAAGCTTTAAAGCCCCACTTGTAGACTTGTGGTAGATAAGCAATATGCATATCAACACCTGTCAACTCAGGCTTGTGGTGACGTGTTAACGTACGCCAGTATGGCTGGATCGTTACACCTTCATCAATCATGATTTTCTGAATTTTGCCCATAACAACACGGCGCTTGTCTGCATCCGCAATTGAGTTTGCTTCTGCAAGCAGTGTATCAAACTCTTCGTTGGCAAAACCAGACTCGTTCCATGCCTCACCTGAACGGTAAGCAAGACCTAGAACCTGTGTGCCCAATGGACGGTGGTTCCAGTTTGTTGATGAGAACGGATACTTAGCCCAGTCGTTCCAGAACGTAGAACCAGGAAGCACTGTGCGCTTCACCTTCATGCCAGCTTGACGAAGTTGGTCAGCAACCGCATCGGTTGTTGGCTTTCTCCAGTCATCGTCAATTGAGTGTAGCTCAAGCTCTGTATCAAGCATACCCGCTTCTTCCATAAGAGCCTTTGCTTTTGCAGGATCATGTGGAATGCGTGTTACAGAAGGATCATGCTCAGGGTGAACCGGACCAACGTGAGAGTTGTCAGCAGTAATACCTGCACCATTAATGCCTAGTTCAAGACACACTGCGTTATCCGTTGCCATGGCAATCGCTTGACGGACGCGTTTATCTTTATAAAGATCAGAGGTCTGGTTTGGACGAATTACAATTGTCGCACCAGAAACCACGTCAGATTGCGTCAGACCAAGACCGGTCATGATATCGATGAATTCGCCTGTTGATTCCCAGTTCATGTCGATTTCATCAGCTTCAAACGCGGCTACGAATGCTGAAGCATCTGTGCCGTAATCGATGAACTCGATGCGATCAAGGTAAGCGCCCTTGCCTGCCTTGTAACCCCACCAATCAAATCCTTCATTGCGAACGACAACACCTTTAACGCCAACTTCAAGGCTTTCAGGCTTGTATGGGCCAGTACCAACAGCAGTACCCATCATGTCTTCAGGGTTGTGGCTTGAGTGTACGATAGCAGCTGGGTAATCAGCCATGCCAGGGATAAGCGTGATATCAGGTGCAGGCAAGTTCAACTTGACTGTGTGGCTGTCAACAACTTCGATTGCGCCTTCTTTTGCCTTGTTTGTTTTCTCATCAATAAGAACAGCAAATCGGCCAGCCATTGAGTTACCCTCAACGTCCTTTTCACACCACATGCCAATGTTGCGTGCAACATCTTCAGCAGTGAAGTCATCGCCATTATTCCACTTTACACCTTTGCGAACGTTTAGTGTGTATGTTTTGGCGTCGTCACTGACTTCCCAACTTTCAAGAAGCATAGGCTCGAATGTGCCGTCTGAATTGTATTCAACAAGATACTCCAACCAACCAGCTGTGTAAGTTGCTATTTGTGTCCAGTCATAAGTACGTGGATCTTTGAGTGCGCGCACTTCCATTTGCATGCGAACTGTGCCGCCTTGCTTTGGTGCTGCGTGTGCAGGTGTGGGTGCGGCTAGGCCTAGCATTCCGTATGCAGCTGCTGTTGTAGCCCCAAAAGCGCTTGCCAATGCCAAAAATTCGCGGCGTTCGATTTTACCCTCTTTTGCGTTACGCGCAAAAATTGATAGAAAAGGGTGTTGCTTATTAGTTTTAGTCATTTTTGTTATTTCCTCCCAACAAAAAATGTGAACTTAACATTGCACGATGAAATATTCATCGCAAGCCTCGGCATTCAATTTCAACGACCCTGCGTGTTCAATATGCGCAATTTGAAAAGAATTTTTACAAAAAACGCCCTCTTATGCCATTTAGGGTTCAAAATCGTTATTGGGTGTGAAGAAAATTTCATCAATTGTAATGACTTGAAACGCCATAATCAGACCATTTCATGTTTCTTAGCATCGACTTGTGTGATTTCTGGGCGCTTTAAAGTCAGATTTGCAAGTATACGATTGCATAAATGGTCGCTAAAATGCATAGAGTTTACCATGATAAACTATTCCAATCTTATAGCCTCATTAATTCCTGTAGCAAGAAATGCAGGCGCAGCGATTATGGCTGTTTATAATGAGGGTTTTGAACATGATATCAAATCAGATGGATCGCCCGTTACCAAAGCCGACAAAGCTGCGGAAAAGATCATACTGGACGGGCTAAGAAGCCATGCACCTGATATAGGGGTCGTGTCAGAGGAAAACCCTTCAAGTCACGAACTGCAAGCACCTGACATTTTCTTTTTGGTTGACCCTCTGGATGGAACAAAAGAATTCCTAAAGCTTGATGGCAAGGGAGCCTTCACTGTCAATATTGCCTTGATTGAAAACAACACCCCAACCATGGGGATTGTGTTTGCTCCGGCGCTTAATCGAATGTTTTATGGCGCTCAAGATCTTGGTGCTTTTGAAAATGACAAACCCATTAAAGCTTGCGCAGTGCCGATTGAAAAACGCATTGCAGTAGCAAGCCAATCACATCGTGATGAAAATACAAATCGCTGGCTGGACGAAAATAACATCGAGAAGACCGTATCCATCGGATCCTCTTTAAAATTTGCCTTGCTCGCCTGTGGCGAAGCGCATGTTTATCCACGCTTTGGCCCTACCATGGAATGGGATACTGCAGCAGGTGACGCCGTCTTGCGAGCAGCAGGCGGCATGGTTTTCAACCCTGATGAAACGCCTTTTAAATACGGAAAGACCAACTATCTAAACGGTGGTTTTATTGCGAAGTCTTCAAAGACTTAATCAAAGTCACGCCAAACCATGCGCAATATGCGTTTGTCATCTTCATCAAACAAATTTAAATGTAGACGCTTACGCTTGAAATTTTTTGCACTCTTAAGCTTGTTCATAAAACCACGTTCTGCATCCATAATAGACTGCTCGCACGCCTTTTTGGTGGATGCCAGAGGACCTATCGTTATTTTGCCTTTTGGTTTTTCTATCGTGTAAGTACCAAAAAACCGATTGCACCCGGCATATCCAGAAACTTCTCCATCACCAGAAAACTTGATAAATTGCTCTACAGGCTTCTCAATTCCCCATTCACTACCAGCAAGCTCAACCGCATTCGCAGCAAAAGTCGATGCCCATAATAGGGGCAAGCTACAAACCGTGTTTTTAATGACATAAAACAAAACATTCTCCGACTAATATTAAGTTGGTAAGGATTACAAGACAGATACTGAATTTAATCTGAATATAAGAGATGGTGGGCGCGGAGGGACTTGAACCCCCGACCAGACCGTTATGAGCGGTCGGCTCTAACCAACTGAGCTACACGCCCTCAGAGGATGCTGTTCAATATCGTGTTTGTTCTTGAACCACAAGTCCCGTATTATGTTTGAAGGTTAGTTTTTATTCATTTACACTCAACATCAGATTTTATTTTTTTCAAGGTCACATCATGCTTCAAAAAGCTTCTCATTTATTCATCACAATTTTTGTCATTCTCTTTGTTTTTATTGCACAAAAAAGTTTTGCGGATGAAAAACAAACTTCAATTATTTCACTGACTGGTACGGGTAATATCAGCATTGCGCCCGATATGGCGGCTATTTCGTTTGGTGTGGTCAAGGAAGCAAAAACGGCTCGTGCTGCATTGGATGAAAACAATAAAGCCATGGCTTCCATCTTAAAGGCCATGGAAGATAATGGCATTGATAAAAAAGATCTGCAAACATCCGGCTTTAATATCCAACCAAAGTATTTTTATCCCAAACGCAAATCAAATGGTGAGCAGCCTGCTCCTGAAATTACGGGTTACAGAGTTGCCAATAACATCACCATTCGTATCCGTGAAATTGAAAAAGCAGGTGAAATTTTGGATTTGTCCGTAACGCTGGGCATCAATTCTGGTGGCAATATTCAATTTACAAATTCCGATACAACCGCCGTTTTGAAAGAGGCCCGTATAAAGGCTGTTGAAGATGCGCTGGAGAAAGCGCAAACCCTTGCTCAAGCTGCGGGTGTGGAACTGGGCAATATTATAAGCATTAGCGAAAACACTTCCAGACCCAGGCCCGTGGGAATTGCCCAGGCGCGTTCTTTGAGCGTGCAGGAAGATGCCGCCGTGCCGATTGCATCAGGCGAAAACAACTACAGTGTTACCGTACAAATGAGTTGGGAGATTTCCCAGTAAACATATAAATATACCCTCCCGAAAAAAGTGGGAGGGTTGGAGTTTTCAAATGGCATAAGCCATTGTGATGGTTTTATTCGATCAGACTTTATGTCCTAGTAAAGACCTCTGGTTTTGATCACTTTGCAACCGTGTCCTTTGCGTTTGAACACAACATGTGCATGGTGGCCTCTGCTAAAGCCTAGAACAACTATCTCTCTGTGATTAATGCGTGCAATATGCGGGCGCTTAATACCTACATGATAAGCCTTTTTCAAGGCATGACGTGGGCTACATCCACGATGTCTAATGAATCCATGTTTTCTGTGCGCTTTTCTTTTATAACCATGTTTTCGTGGTGCACCATAATACCCCTGGCTGCGATGACCGTAATGAATTCCACTGCCATAACCATTGCCGATATATACACCGAAGCTACTCCCCGCATTAGCAGTTGAAGTTGTTGAAACGGCAGCACCAGCGGCAACAATGCCAACTGCCAAAAATGTTTTGATTGAATTTACAAACATAAGTTCTCTCCTTTGGCTGACCGTTAAGATTGGATGGGTGGGTCAGTTCATGCTGAGAGAATGCAACATGGCTACTGAACGCGTTTGGAATGTGCTGTTCAGATAGAATTAAGAAAAATAATCGTTAATTATTTCAATGGGATAGACATAAAATATTTCGTTATTTTATAATTCATGGCGTGCTTTGTGCTCACTCCATTTCATAAATGCTCTCACACCAATCGCGTCCAAGGGAGCAATTGGGAGTTTTTGCGGGTTCTCTTCTGACAAAATTTCTCGCGCCAATTCGGTTTCACCTTCACTGGCGAGTTCTGCAATAGCCATGCCAGAGAGCGTTCCTCTTGCTGCACCCAGACCGTTTTGGCAGCAGGCAGAATATAGCCCCTCTTCCAGTTCGCCGAAGGCTGAAACACCGTTTCTGCTAAGACACAAACGCCCTGACCATAGATACTCTTGTTCAACATGAGACAGCTCAGGATATCGTTTAGCAAAAGATGTGATATGCGTTTCGCCCATCTGAGCTAACCGCGCATTGGTTATTTTCATATCAGGGGCATAGCTCATTCGATTGCGTGTGATGATACGAGTGCCCCCAGTGCCTGAAATCTTTCGCATGGTTGTCGCTGCAGGATCAGATGGCGTGATGCCCCATGTTTTCTCGCCCGTTAAATGCGTTTCATCAGCGCTTAATTCGCGCGTCATGGAAGCGTATAAAATTACATGCAACAACTTACGTTTGAAATGGCCAAAACTCTCGATGTGCCCATTTGTTGCCAGAATTACTTTTTGCGCTGACACAGAACCCTTGGGCGTTTTCGCAACCCAGTTTTGGTTTTCCTTATTCAAAGATATTACCGGAGAGTTTTCAAAGAGAGACGCGCGATTGCCAAGGCCTTGCGCCAGTCCTTTGACATAAAGCGCAGGCTGTAACATTGCGGTGCCGGGAGTATAGATACCAGACTGATAAAAGCCTGAACCCGTAAGCGCTTTCATCGCGTCTGAATCAAGCATTTTAAAGGGTTCGTTTAGTTCATCCAAATGCTTTGCGTAGGTATGATTATGAGAGACCGCTTTTTTTCCAACCGCGCCATTCACCTTGCCACTTATCGCGAAGGCTTCTTTCGCGAGGCCGTATTCTTCAGCGGCAGATTGCGCAAAAGCGATGGCACTTCTGTTGAGCCTTATCTGTTTAAGGTCATTCTCATGTGTTGTGGCGTAGTCACTGGAAGCGAGGTCATGCGGTAAATCAATCATGAAACCGGAATTTCGCCCTGCCGGACCTTCTGCAACACGCTTTGCGTCCAGGATTATAATCCTTGCAGCAGGCTTTAGTTGTGCCAATCTGCGGACTGCGGAAAGCCCGGCAAACCCGGCTCCGATTATGAGAAAATCACATAACTGATTTTCCTCTAGCGTAATTGCAGGCGCATGTTCTGACAAAATGGCATCCCAGCCAGAGACGCCTGTGTCCATTGGCAGGTTTGTGACCTTAGCCAACGCTTTCATCCGGGGCGTTATCGCTTAAATCAATCCAGATGGTTTTAAGTTCTGTATATTGATCATGAGCATGAATACCATTGTCACGCCCACCAAAGCCTGACTGTTTGTATCCGCCAAAGGGAGTTGAGATATCCCCTTCCCCATAGCAATTTACAGAGACTGTGCCTGCCTTGATTTCTCGCGCTGCACGAATGGCCTTCTTGGCATTAGCTGTAAAGACACTTGCTGCAAGGCCATACTCGGTTTCATTAGCAACCTTAATGGCTTCATCAAAAGAGCTGACAGTAATCACAGACAGAATTGGCCCGAAGATTTCATCCTTGGCGAGTTTATCACCTGAGTTAACGCCATCAAAAATAGTTGGTTCAACGAAATTGCCGTCTGCTTTCCCGCCCAAGAGTGTTTTAGTCCCTTTTGGCTCTTTAAGATATTTCACTACTTTTTTGCAGTGCTCCTTATCGATCATGGCACCCAAGTGATTGGCTGGATCAAGAGGATCACCCATGCGCCAATCGCGTGTTCTGGCAAGTATGCGCTCTAACAGTGGGGCTTTGACCGCTTCATGAACTATGAGACGCGAATTTGCCGAACAGTTTTCGCCCATATTCCAAAAGG
>CALFBU010000271.1 GCA_937951455.1 uncultured Rhizobiaceae group bacterium | reverse complement strand
GGCGTTTCCGCGTTGGTTCGCACATCCATGCGACGCAATTCGTCTGCCCATTCCATCAGGTCACCAAAAGAACCGGAAAGCTCTGGTCTTTGCATGGCAACTGCACCCAGCAATACCTGGCCTGTTGAGCCATCGATTGTGATGATGTCGCCTTTTTTGAAAGTATGACCTGGCACGCGAAGTTCACCCGCGTCATAATCAATGCGAATGCCACCTGCGCCAGAGACACACGGTTTACCCATGCCACGTGCAACAACGGCTGCATGTGATGTCATGCCACCGCGTGCGGTTAAAATACCTTCTGCCGCGTGCATACCGTGAATATCTTCAGGACTGGTTTCAGTGCGCACAAGGATGGTTGGAGTGCCTTCATTTTTTGCTTTTTCAGCATCTTCTGAATTAAATACGATTTGTCCAGTAGCTGCACCAGGAGAAGCTGGAAGGCCGTTGCCAATCACGGTTTTTTCTGCGGATGGATCAATCGTTGGGTGAAGTAGCTGGTCGAGTGAAGAAGGCTCAACGCGAAGAATGGCTTCTTCCTTTGTGATCAAACCTTCATTGGCCATCTCAACGGCTGTTCGCAATGCAGCTTTTGCCGTGCGTTTTCCCGCACGAGTCTGCAACATCCAAAGCTTGCCTTTTTCGATGGTGAACTCGAGGTCCTGCATGTCACGGTAATGTTTTTCAAGCTTGTTTGCCGTTTCAACAAATTCTGCAAATGCCTCTGGCATAATCGCTTCGAGTGAAGGCATTTCAGAACCAGCAGCGATGCGCGCTTCTTCTGTTAGATCTTGCGGTGTACGAATGCCGGCAACCACATCTTCGCCTTGTGCATTTACAAGAAATTCGCCGTAAAGCTTGTTCTCACCAGTAGATGGGTTTCGCGTAAAGGCAACGCCTGTTGCAGAGCTATCGCCCATATTACCAAAGACCATGGCTTGCACGTTAACAGCTGTTCCCCATTCAACCGGAATGTTATGAAGCTTGCGATATGTATTTGCGCGTGCATTCATCCACGAAGCAAACACCGCACCAACGGCACCCCATAGTTGTTCTTGAGGGTCTTGCGGGAAAGGCTTTCCAAGTTCCTGTTCAACACTTTTCAGATAGCTTTTGACGACTTCTTTCCAGTCTTCTGCTGTTAGATCAGTATCTTGGCTATAGCCATTTGCGTCTTTGGTATCTTCAAGAATGTCTTCGAAAACACCGTGATCAACGCCCATCACAACATCAGAATACATCTGAATAAACCTACGGTAGCTGTCATATGCAAAGCGCGCGTCATCGGCTTCTTTTGCCATGGCTTCAACCGTCTGGTCATTTAGTCCCAGATTTAGAACCGTATCCATCATGCCCGGCATGGAGGCTCTGGCTCCAGAACGCACCGACACTAGCAAGGGGCTGGTTGCATCACCAAACTTACGGCCTGTGGCAGTTTCAATCGTGCCAAGCGCTGCAACCATCTGATCGTTTAATTCTTTTGGGTATTCTTCGCCGTTTGCATAATACCAATTACAAGCCTCAGTCGTGATCGTAAATCCTGGAGGAACCGGCAATCCTAATGAACTCATTTCGGCAAGGTTTGCACCCTTACCGCCCAAAAGTTCTTTCATTCCAGATTCGCCCTCGGCGCTTCCGTTACCAAAAGTGTAAATCCACTTATCCATGATTGAGTATCTCCGCAGAATGCAAGGCAAGTATTGAAAGTGTCATAGTAGACGCCTTAAACGAGTGCAACCCGTTAAACGGGTGGTTTAACGGGTTGCAACACTTTATTTTATAAGTCCGTAGGTATTTTTGAGTAGTTCTACTTACCCAAAGCCGCCAACAATGTCTCACCGAGCTTGGCTGGTGATGGAGAGACCTTGATGCCAGCCGCTTCCATGGCTTCGATTTTATCTTCCGCGCCGCCTTTACCGCCGGAAATCACCGCGCCAGCGTGACCCATGGTACGGCCAGGAGGTGCTGTGCGACCTGCGATAAAGCCTGCCATTGGTTTTGAACGGCCTTTCTTGGCTTCATCAGCAATAAATTGCGCTGCTTCTTCTTCAGCAGAGCCGCCAATCTCACCGATCATAATGATGCTTTCGGTTTCATCATCCGCCAAGAACATCTCAAGCATGTCGATGAATTCTGTACCTTTAACCGGATCACCGCCAATGCCAACAGCTGTGGTTTGACCGAGGCCAGCATTTGAGGTTTGGAACACAGCTTCATACGTTAGTGTACCTGAACGCGACACCACACCCACAGAACCTTTTTTGAAAATAGAACCTGGCATGATACCGATTTTACATTGCTCAGGTGTCAAGATACCTGGGCAGTTAGGGCCGATCAGACGAGAGTTTGATTTATCAAGCTTGGCTTTAACTTTCACCATATCCATGACAGGCACACCTTCGGTAATACAGATGATAAGTGGAATTTCAGCTTCAATGGCTTCAAGAATTGCGCCAGCAGCACCTGCAGGCGGCACATAAACAACAGATGCATTTGCACCTGTACGTTCCTTGCCTTCTGCTACAGTTGCAAAGATGGGTAGACTCTCACCATTGGCACCTGTCCAGTCTTCGCCGCCTTTTTTAGGGTGTGTACCGCCAACCATTTGTGTTCCGTAATAAGCCAAAGCTTGTTCGGTGTGAAATGAGCCAGTCTTGCCGGTAAGGCCCTGGACAAGAATTTTGGTATCGCGGTCAATTAGAATAGACATTTTTATGTGTTCCCTAAGTGGAAGTTTTTATGTTTGTTAAATTCGTTCTTTTGAAAGAATGGTTACGTTTAGAAGGTTTGCTCTGTTTTGTTTGTCTGACTTGTAAAAAACAAAAACCTTGAAGTCTTCATTGCCACCCGCCCATGTTGTCGTCAGCAATTCGCCGTCTGGTATATCAGAACTAACGGGCTCTTTGCCCATCAGCGTATTCATGCGCCCTAGAATGATGTCTGCATCGTCCTCACCATCCAGGACGATGGTGCAAGCCGTTGCGGTGCCGTCTTTAAAATCCGGAAAGTTTTTGTTGAACTGCTCACTTGGGGCAGATTGAACCACACCAAGGCGATAGATACGTTTGGACAAACGCACATCCCAACCTGCAAGATAATCAGGATTTTCCAGAGCCGTGAATTGCTTTAGGTCTTCGCCGCCCATACGCTCCCATGCAAAGCGTGTGGACATGTCTTCGATGTTTTTAACAATCGGCACCTGCGCATAACAAACGCGATTAAACAAAAATACTGGATCAGTTGTAGATTCAGGCACTTCTGATTGCTGCTGAGCAAAAGCCGATACAGTCAGCATCGTTGCAGCAAATGCGCCAGTCGTGATTTTTCGGATGATGTTCATTTTATAACCTTGTTGTATCGCAATTTTTAAAACAATATACAATTTTTGCTACTATTGAAAAAATCACAAGCAGTCTAGGTGATTACCCTTTAACCGCCTTCACAATCTTCTGCGCTGCATCATCAAGGTCATCGGCTGCGACAACATCAAGACCACTTTCATTGATGATCTTTTTGCCTTCTTCAACCTTGGTACCTTCAAGGCGCACAACGAGCGGTACTTTTAAGCCCACGTCCTTAACGGCTGTTACAACGCCCTCTGCGATGACATCACAACGCATGATGCCGCCAAAGATGTTGACGAGAATGCCTTTAACATTCGGGTCTGAAGTAATAATCTTGAATGCAGCTGTTACTTTTTCAACCGTTGCGCCACCGCCAACGTCAAGGAAGTTTGCCGGCTCTGCGCCGTACAGCTTGATGATATCCATGGTTGCCATGGCAAGGCCTGCACCGTTCACCATACAACCGATATCACCGTCAAGCGCGATGTATGCCAAGTCGTATTTGGAAGCTTCGATTTCTTTTTCGTCTTCTTCTGACAAGTCGCGAAGTTCTTGTAGTTCAGGATGACGGAACTCTGCATTGCCATCAAATGACATTTTAGCGTCGAGAACGCGAAGGTGACCATCTTTCATGACGATTAACGGGTTAACTTCGAGCAGGCTCATGTCTTTTTCTACAAACGCATTGTAAAGGATCGGGAAAAGGTTTTCTGCATCCTTGGCTGCATCGCCGTCCAGTTTGAACGCTGAAACAAGTTTGGCAACATCTGCTGGTGTGCAGCCTGTTGCAGGGTCGATACCAATTGTATGAATTAGATCAGGTGTTTCTTCAGCAACCGCCTCAATATCCATACCGCCTTCTGTTGAAGCTACGAACGATACCATGCCTGTTTCACGGTCAACGAGCACTGAAAGATAAAGTTCGCGGTCAATATCCGCACCATCTTCAAGATAAAGGCGGTTTACCTGTTTACCTGCTGGGCCAGTTTGCTTTGTTACAAGCGTATTGCCGAGCATTTCTTTTACGTGTGAACGCACTTCATCAGGGTTAAATGCGAGGCGAACACCGCCTTTTGCATCTTCTGGCAATTCCTTGAATTTGCCTTTACCGCGTCCACCTGCATGAATTTGGCTTTTGACAACGTAAAGCGGGCCAGGAAGCGCATCAATGGCAGCGTCAACATCAGCCTCTGTCATGATTGGTACGCCAGCAGCTACCGGTGCGCCATATTCTTTCAAAAGTGCTTTTGCCTGATATTCGTGAATGTTCATGGAGTTTTATACCTGTTTTCAGTCAAGGTTGAATCTTGTTGAACAGGTTTATTACCCTCATCGCCTAATGGCAACAGGCATAAAGTAGTATTTTAGTGTGCAAATATGAAACGGCTGATTATTCAGCCGCTTCTTTTTGTGTGACAGGCCCAACTTTGGCTGCGCAATACTTGAATTCCGGGATTTTACCGAACGGATCAAGCTGCGGGTTTGTCAGACGGTTTGCTGGGGACTCGTTAAAGCAGAATGGGATGAATACCATGTCATCAGCCACATCGCGGTCTTCGCGAAGCACTGCAGAAATTGTGCCTCTTCTTGTGGATACTTCGATCATCTGGCCTGCTTCCAGACCCAATTTGGCAATTTGATGCCTATTCATGGCGGCAATGCCTTCTGGTTCAAGTTCATCCAGGACTGCAGAGCGACGTGTCATGGCACCCGTATGCCAATGCTCTAGCAAGCGGCCTGTGGTGAGTACCATCGGGAATTCTTCGTCCGGGACTTCATCAGGTGCCAATAAATCTGCGGGGACAATTTTGCCTCGTCCATCGGCAGTTGGGAAACCGTTTGTGAAAATCACTTCATTGCCAAAGCCGCCCGGCTCATCGACTGGATAGCACACAACATCTTCTTCATTGAGGCGTTCCCAAGTGATATAGTTGAGTGAATTCATGACGGATGCCATTTCAGTGTAGACATCGCCAACGCCATCGTATTTCCAGTCAAGGCCAACACGGTTTGCAAGCTCTACGATCAACTCCCAATCCTGACGCGCTTCACCTGGTGGATTAATCGCAGGACGCCCAAGCTGAACCTGACGGTTTGTATTGGTGAATGTACCCAGTTTTTCTGCATGTGCCGAGGCAGGCAAAATCACATCCGCATGCCAGCAGGTTTCAGTAAGAAAGATGTCTTGCACAACCAAATGATCAAGCTTCGCGAGCGCACTGCGTGCATGGATTTGATCCGGGTCAGACATGGCAGGGTTTTCGCCCATGATGTACATGCCTGAGATTTCATCATCGTGAATGGCATCCATGATTTCAACAACCGTCAGGCCGCGCTTTGGATCAAGCGTTCTGCCCCAAAAGTCTTCCATTTCACCACGAATGCTTTCGTTTTCGACCAAACGATAATCCGGATACATCATCGGAATAAGACCCGCATCGGATGCACCTTGCACGTTGTTTTGACCACGAAGTGGATGCAAGCCCGTACCTTCACGCCCCACCTGCCCTGTAATCAGCGCGAGTGCAATCAAACAACGGGCGTTGTCTGTTCCGTGCGTGTGTTGAGAAACACCCATGCCCCAGAATATGATTGAGCGTTCAGAGGTAGCATAGACCCTTGCAACATCGCGAAGCACTTCTGGCGCAATGCCACAAACTTCACTCATGGCTTCTGGCGCGAAGTCTTTTACTTTTTCTTTCAACGCATCAAAGCC
>CALFBU010000270.1 GCA_937951455.1 uncultured Rhizobiaceae group bacterium | reverse complement strand
TTGGGCGCCTCCATCCATGACCGCTGGGGTAAGCTAGATATTCTGGTTTCCAACGCAGGTACATTGGGTGACCTGACCCCAATTGAGCATCTGGAACCCAAAGCCTTTGACAAGGTTATGAACCTGAATGTAACAGCGAATTATCGCTTGATGCGCTCCATGTCAGCCTTGGTAAGACAGTCGGACAACGCCCGCATTGTATTCATGACGGCTAATGCTCCAGACAAATGCAAACCTTTTTGGGCAGCCTATTCCACATCACAATCTGCACTGCGGACATTGGTTAAAACCTGGAGTGGCGAATGTGAAAAATCTGCCATGCGGATTAACATGTTAAACACTGGCCCAATGCGAACAGCGCTACGCGCACAAGCCATGCCGGGCGAAGACCCTGAAACAATTGCGCATCCTTCTGAAATCTCAGAAAGCCTCATGAAACTTGTATCAGATGAACTCACTGAAAACGGTCAAATATTCGATCGCGAGCAAAACGCTTTTAGAACATAAGTTTACACTTGAAAGCTTGGGCAGCAGTTGTGATAGTCATGGCTGGAGGATCATGAATGGCTGAATTTAAATCCGAGTTTGAAGGCAAAACCTTATTTCAGGCTTTTGTCGAGGCTAGTCGAGAACACGGCTCATCCAAACCAACTCTGGAAGACGCAACAGGCGGCAGTCTTACTTATAAAAAGCTCCTCATTGGCGCAAATGTCCTTGCAAGAAAATTCAGACCCCATCTGAAAAAAGAAGAAGCGGTGGGCGTGTTATTACCAAATGCTGCAGGCGGTGTGGTTACCCTTCTGGCCTTACAATCTCTTGGCTGCATTCCTGCCATGCTCAATTATAGTGCCGGACCTTCGACAATCGTATCCGCTTGCGAGACCGCTGCGGTCAAAACCGTACTATCATCTCATGCCTTCATTGAAAAAGGTGATTTGCATGAACTTGTCAATGCGATGAAAACGGCTGGCCTAAAATTCATATGGCTTGAAGAAGTCCGCGAAAGCGTCACTCTGTTTAATAAAATCGTATCGGCACTGACCGCAAAGAAAGCCTTGGCTGAGACAAGCCCCAACGATCCGGCTGTTATTTTATTTACCTCCGGTTCTGAAGGCCTGCCCAAGGGCGTTGTGCTTTCGCATGCAAATATTCTGGCAAATATTGCGCAAGTTGGCGCGCGCATCAAATTCTCCAAGAAGACGGATAAAGTGTTTAGCGCTCTGCCCGTGTTCCACTCGCTAGGGCTTACGGGTGGTATGATGTTGCCGCTGATATATGGTGTTCCCCTATATCTTTACCCTTCACCACTTCACTATAAAATCATTCCAAAAGCTGTATCCAAAACCAAATCAACAATTCTGTTTGGCACGGATACATTTCTGGGCGGGTATGCGCGCATGGCGAAGGATGAGGACTTTTCATCGCTTAGAATGGTTGTAGCAGGAGCTGAACCGGTAAAAGCTGAAACTACAGCCACTTGGAAAAACCGTTTTAACGTCGATGTGTTAGAAGGCTTTGGCATGACGGAAGCAGCCCCAGTTCTTGCCGTTAATACCATTGAAGAGAGAAAGCTGGGTACGGTCGGAAAGCTGCTTCCAGGAATCGAAGCCAAGCTTGAAAATGTTGACGGGATTGAGGATGGCGGCAAACTGATCATCAAGGGTCCCAACCTAATGCTGGGCTACATGAAGGCAGATAAGCCAGGTATCTTGCAGAAACGCGAATCCGATTGGCATGATACTGGCGACATCGTTGACATTGACAAAGATGGCTTTGTTGCAATCAAGGGTCGCGTCAAACGCTTTGCAAAAATAGCAGGCGAAATGGTTTCGCTCACCCTCATAGAAAGCATCGTAAATCCACTTGCACCAGAAGATGATCACGCAGTTGTTTCTATCCCCGACAAGAAAAAAGGGGAGAAGATTATTCTTCTAACAACGTCAGTGGAACTCGACCGCAAGAAAATTATGGATGAAGTCAAAAAACGCGGACACTCAGAATTGCTAGCCCCTAGTGTTGTTGAAGTGGTCAATGAAATACCGCTGCTGGGTTCTGGTAAAATAGATTATACACGGGCAAAAGCACTGGTGATCTAGTTTGCATTGAGTGCTTGCTTATTTTTTTAACATTTAAAGCCAGCCTTATATGACGTTTTAGGCAAGTGTGGATTCCTAGAATCTGCCCTCTCAACACTAAAATCATAAAAATTTCACATTTATGCTTGAATGATATATATCGATACGACATATATCGAAAAGTAATATAATGAACCAGCATATGCTGTTTCTGTAAAAAGTTGAAAATTATATGAATACACAAACACTTATATTAGCGATTTTGAACTTCGAAAACGCAAGTGGCTATGAAATCAAAAAGCAGTCCTCAGAGGGCGCTTTCAGTTATTTTGTAGATATCAGCTATGGTTCTATCTATCCGACATTGGCAAAACTGGAGGCAGACGGACTTGTAATCGGTCGCTCTGAAACACAAAATGGAAGGCCAGATAAAAAAGTATTCTCAATCACAGCCAAGGGTAGAGCAGAGTTTATCAAAACACTTATGTCTCCACCTGCAATCGATAAATTCAAATCAGAATTTTTGCTGGTCGCCATGTGCGCAGACCTAACCTCACCAGAAATCATAACCAAAGCAATTGATAAACGCATTGGCGAAATGGAAGAGCTCTTGAAAGTCATTGGCGGCTTGAGAAGCGATTGCGACCATCCCGCTACGCAATGGATTACGAGCTATGGGTTGCACGTAAAAGGTGCAGACCTGGAGTTCTTGAAAAACAATCGCGACAGCTTAATTGCCATGGCAGGTCAAGCCGTGAAACTCGATGAAGCTGCTGAGTAAATAAAAAACAGCCCCTCCCAAGGCTAAGCATGTAACAAGGTACAAAGAAGATGACGTTCACACTTAAAGGCTCCCACTTTGCGGCAATTCTGATTACCGCTATTATTGGCGTTTGGATGTATTATGGCGATATAAAAGTTGGCGGACAAAGTGCGGACTCTAATGATACCAAGCCCATTGCTGAACGTAACCAGGAAGTGTCAACTGAACTGTTCAAGGTAAGCTACGCGGTTTTAAATCCTGAAAACAGATCAAAAACCGTTACCTTGCGTGGTCGCACAAAAGAAGATGCGATCATTCCCGTAAGAGCAGAGACAACAGGCATTCTCGAGCAGCGTTTGGTAAACCGTGGTGATTTCGTCGAAAAAGGCCAGCTTGTTTGTGTTATTTCCCGTGGCGCAAGAGAAGCTAATCTGGAAAGCGCCAAGGCACGTTTATCACAGATGGAAGCTGATTATGCGGCAAACAAGAAACTGATCGAAAAAGGATTTGCTACAGATTCAAGATTGCGTCAGGTCAAATTTGATTTGAACGCTGCCAAGGCTCAAGTCAAATTGGCTGAACTCGAACTGTCATATACTGAAATCAAGGCCAATGCTTCTGGCGTTGTGCAAGACCCAATCGCTGAACCGGGCAACGTCATTAACATGGGTGGCACTTGTGTAACGCTAGTAGACCGCGATCCGATGTTCTTTACAGGGCAATTGTCAGAAACCGATATCAACGACGTTAAACCTGGCATGAAAGCGAATGTTACACTTGTCACCGGTGTGGAGGCAGAAGGCACGATCACATATATTGCGCCTTCAACGGACCCGCAAACCAGAACCTTCCTGACAGACATTCGCCTCGACAGTTCAAACGATAAAATCCAAGGCGGCCTTACCGCAAGCGCCGCTATCAAACTCACAGAAACCTCGGCTTATAGAATTTCACCCTCTTGGTTGACACTCTCTGACAATGGAGACCTTGGTGTGAAAACCATCACGCAGGAAAATAGAGTTGAATTTACACCCGTGAAAGTCTTGTCACAAACAAACCAAGGCTTCTGGATTGAAGGCCTAAAGCCAAATACTCGGGTTATTACAATGGGTCAGGAATACGTCATTTCAGGTGAAGAGGTAGAACCTGTTCCGGACAATAATCTCATTGCAGGAGTTCAGGGATGATTGGTGCTCTCGACACAATTTTAAGCAGACCGCGCACAGTACTCACCATGATGGTTGTCATGGTGATTGCTGGCATTATCACCTATATCAACATCCCTAAAGAAGCTAATCCGGACATTGATGTACCGGTTTACTATGTCTCGATTACGCAACAAGGTGTTTCACCAAACGATGCGGAACGCCTTTTGGTCAGGCCAATGGAAACCGAATTGCGCGCACTTGAGGGACTGAAGGAAATAACGTCTATCGCCTCACAAAGTCATGCCGCTATTATCCTCGAGTTCAACATTGGGTCTGACAAAGACAAAGTCCTTGCCGATATACGAGACAAGGTAAATCTGGCAAAAGCGGAATTGCCAACAGATGCAGAAGAGCCTGCCATCTTCCCTACAAATCTGGCGTTACAGCCCACCATCATCGTGACACTCTCAGGAAATGTTCCAGAGCGCACGCTATTTGCACATGCAAAGAAGTTACAAGATGAAATAGAAGCCATCTCCTCTGTTCGCGAAGCAAACTTGCGCGGCACGCGAGAAGAGCAAATTGAAGTTCTTTTGGACCTTACCAAACTTGAATCCTATGACATTACACAGACAGAACTTTTAAATGCAGTTGCTCAGTATAACCAACTTGTTCCAGCAGGCTTTATCGATGATGGCAACGCGCGGTTTAATTTAGAAGTCCCTGGCCTGGTCGAGACCGTACAAGACGTTTACGCAATCCCAATCAAACAAAATGGCGAAGGCGTTGTAACCCTTGGCGAAGTTGCCGACATCAGACGCAACTTCAAGGATGCTTCAAGCTACACCCGAGTAAATGGCAAACCTGCAATGTCAATCGAAGTAGTGAAGCGCATCGGCACAAACATTATTGCAAACAATAAAGAAGTGCGCAGCATCGTTGACAGCTATACGAAGGACTGGCCTGAAACCATAAAAGTCACTTACATGATCGACCAGTCGAGCTTCATTTTTGAAGTGCTTGGTTCGCTGCAATCTGCTATCATGACAGCGATTGCGCTTGTGATGATCGTTGTTGTGGCTTCCCTTGGTATTGGCTCAGGCATCCTCGTTGGCATCTCCAGTCCCGCCTCTTTCATGATTGGCTTCCTCATACTGTCTGCAGCTGGCCTGACGGTTAATATGATGGTGATGTTCGGCATGGTGCTCACCGTGGGTATGTTGGTGGATGGCGCGATTGTTGTGACCGAATATGCCAACCGCAAAATCGCGGAAGGCATGCCAGCAAGCGAAGCTTATCCACGCGCTGCTAAACTGATGTTCTGGCCTGTTGTATCTTCAACAGCAACCACGCTCGCAGCCTTCCTGCCGCTGTTGTTGTGGCCGGGTGTGCCAGGCGAATTCATGAGTTACCTGCCCATCATGGTAATCATCGTCTTGTCAGCGTCGCTGATGACTGCCTTGATATTCTTGCCGACCATGGGCGTTGTCTTTGCACAGCTTGGTTCTTTCGCATCTCACAACAGCCGCATGTTGAAAACACTTTTCGTCGGTATTTCATGTTTCTTCGTGGGCTATTTCATGCTCGCCCCTGCACTATATAACGTCTTCTTCTCAGCCATTGGCGTTCCCCTTGGCGCTACGCAATGGATTACAGCAGTCTTGGGCGGCATGCTTGCAGCAGTGGTGACTTATTGGATTGCAGGCAAGTTTAATGGCGTGCGCGACAAGCGTACGTTGGAAATCGATGAAACTGCACAAATGCTATCCTCCAAAGAGCCACTGAAGGTCTCTGAAGTCAAAGGTCTGACAGGTGTTTATTTATGGTTCCTGCGATCAATCACCAAAGGCTTGACTGGGAACATTGCAATTCTCGTCGTTGCGGGTCTTGTGACCGCGGGAACAATTTCACTGTTTTCCCAAAATGCCAAAGGCGTAGAATTCTTCGTTGATGAAGAGCCAGACATTGCGCTGCTATTCATTTCCGCGCGTGGCAACCTCTCCGGCAAAGACATCCGTGACATTTCCATCGAGGTGGAAGAGCAAGTCCTTCAAGTCAAAGGTATAGATAACATCGTCATGACAGCAACAGCCCCTGGCGGCGGCGGTGGCGGCGGCGGTGTTGACCCAAGCCAGCCACAAGATTTGCCAGCGGATGTCGTCGGCCAAATCACCATTGAACTTGCTGATTATTCAACGCGCAGAAAAGCAGTTGAAATATTCGCAGAGATCCGTGAGAGAACAGCCAATATTCCAGGGATAAAAATTGAACTGCGTAAACTCGAAGGTGGCCCCCCAACGGGCAAAGACGTTCGCCTTGAAGTTAAGTCAACGAACTATAGTGATATGCTGGAAGCTATTACCCGCGTGCGCGGCAAACTCGATACGATGAAGGATTTGCAAGATGTAGAAGATGACCGCCCTCTTCCCGGTATTGACTGGCAATTAACCGTCGACCGCGAAGAAGCGGGTCGTTACAACGCAAGCATTCCTGCGGTCGGTGCGATGATACAGCTGATTACAAACGGCACGCTTATCGGCACATCGAACCCAGACGATTCAGACGATTCCATCGATATTCGCGTACGCCTTCCAGAAGAACAACGCGCTCTGGACAGACTGGGCGAATTGCGCCTTCGCACACCCAATGGTCAGGTACCGATTACCAACTTCATTAAAATGGAACCAAAGCAGAAGGTAACGTCTATCACGCGCCGTGATGGTCTTTATGCAATGGACATCAAGGCCAACCTCTTGGCTTCTGCAAAGGCCGATGGCCTGACACCTGATGACAAAGTAAAGGAAATTCAGGCTTGGCTTGATGAACAGGAATGGAAAGAAAACATATTCTTGAAGTTCCGTGGTGCAGATGAAGAGCAAAAAGAATCAGGTGCGTTTTTGGCAAACGCAGGTGCTGGTGCTCTCTTCTTGATGTTCATCATTTTGGTAACGCAATACAATTCATTCTACCAAACCATCCTCACCCTTTCGACGGTTATCCTGGCCGTGATCGGCGTGCTGATTGGCATGATGATTACAGGACAAAAGTTCTCCATCATTATGACAGGTACCGGCGTCATCGCGCTTGCAGGGATTGTCGTAAACAATGCGATTGTTCTGATTGATACCTATAACCGGTTACGAGAAGAAGGTGCATCTGTTCACGATGCAGTTTTGAAAACATCAGCGCAACGCATGCGCCCGATTATGTTGACAACGGTCACCACGATCATGGGGCTAGTACCCATGGCAATGGCGATTAATCTGGACTTCTTTGCTCAGACAATAACAGTCGGTTCGATTACCGCGATTTGGTGGATACAGCTTTCAACAGCCATCATTTCTGGCTTGGCATTCTCGACGTTCCTGACGCTGATATTAATTCCGGTTATGTTAAGTCTGCCGACCAATGTGGTGAACTTGTTTTCAAGAAAACAAACAGGTGCAGAAACACAAACTCAAAGCGAAGTTGCTATGAGTGAACCAACACAGGAAGTAATAACAGTCGAGGCTGACGACGAAACTAACATCACGCCAATGCCCAATAAAAAGAAAACTGCTAAAAAAGCTGGCAAGCCAAAATCACCGCCATCAGACGATGTGTTGGAGGCAGCAGAATAAGTCTATCTTGGTTTCATGAATGCTTCGCCTTGTATCTGCTCCAATTTCTCATCGAAAATGGAATGGATGCAAGGTAGCCAAGCGCTATCGCGGTTAACATTGTCCACGGATAACTGAACAAAAGTGCCGCCATTAATACGGCCAAGATCATAACGGGCAGAACAAGGTCGCGGCGTATTTTCGTCGTTACGTTCTTGCCAGAAAAGGTCGGGATATTAGACACCATGAAGAAACCGGCCACCAGCGTAAACCCAGTAGCAAGCCAGGCATAGCCTTCAGTCTTTTCAACGCCCATTAGCATGAGATAAACGGGCAAAAGCGCAACCACTGCACCAGCAGGTGCGGGAACGCCGGTAAAAAAGCGCGTTAGCCATTCTGGCGCATCAGGGTTATCAAGCATCACATTGAATCGCGCCAATCTAAGACAAGCGCAGCTTGCATAGATCAAAGCAGCAATCCAGCCAATCGAACGCGCCTCTGACAATAGAGTAAAATAAAGTAGCATGGCAGGCGCTACGCCAAAATTTACGAAATCTGCAAGACTGTCCATCTCCGCGCCAAAGCGACTTGTGGACTTTAAAAACCGCGCAACGCGGCCATCCACCCCATCCAGAATACCGGCAAAGATAATAGCCGCAACCGCAAGCTCAACACGGCCTTCAATCGCAAAACGAATGGAAGTCAGCCCCGAACATATCGCCAACAGCGTTAGCAAGTTTGGAAAAATTGCCCTGAGCGGAATATCACGCAGACGAACAGCAGTTTCTTCTGTCGGGGTTTCCTTCGGATCATCACCATCCGGATCAAAAGGAGGAAATGGATTTTCCATGAGGTGCCCGTTTCCCTTAGCTTGCTCTTATGAGTGGAATCGTAACATCATCATCAAACCGCGCCAAAATGGTTTCACCCGCAACAGCAGTTTGACCAACAGCAACACTTGCATGCGCCGTATCCGGTAAATAAACATCTAGACGGGAGCCAAACCGGATAAGACCAAAACGCTCACCCTGATCGATTTCCTCTTTTTGTTCCGCCCAACAAACAATCCTGCGCGCGACTAGACCCGCAATTTGAACGACCGCGATATCGCCCTGCTCTGTCGTTATAACAAGACTGTTGCGTTCATTTTCATCAGATGCCTTGTCCAGTTCAGCATTTAAAAAACTTCCCTTTTTATAAACGATACGGTCAATCTTGCCCTTCATGGGCGCACGGTTCACGTGACAGTTAAAAACATTCATGAAGACCGAAACACGCAAAAGCGGTTTATCTCCCATATCCAGTTCTTTTGGTGGCACAACCTTGCCAACATGGGAAACCTGCCCATCCGCCGGACTTATAACCAGTTCATTGCTAATGGGGGTTACACGTTTTGGATCTCTAAAGAAAAGCGCACACCAAATCGTAAGCGCAAGTCCCAGATAAAACAAAGGATCCCAAAGAAGACCAATCAGAACAGTCACAACTGCAAAGATTGCGATGAATTTATAGCCATCAGGATGAACAGGTGGCAGTGCATTTTTAATTGAAGTCGTA
>CALFBU010000269.1 GCA_937951455.1 uncultured Rhizobiaceae group bacterium | reverse complement strand
TCTGTTTTTCATGTATCACAGCGGCTATGACTTGGGTTAGGTCTTCCGCATTCTGAAGAGATATAAAACCAGATACATGGCGAAGAACACAAACAATGTAATGCCAAATCCTGAAGGACCCATCAGATCCATGGCAATGCCTGCTGATTGCGGGCCAAGGGTCATGCCCAAACCATAGCACAAGACAAAAGCAGCATTGGCTTGCGCAAGATCAGTGCCTTTAAGTCGTGAACCCAAATGCGCAAGGCCGACTGTATACATGCCGGAAATGATGCCGCCGTAGATAAACAAGACAACTGCTAATACCCAACCTATTTGCGCGGTGAGGGGAATCAAAACCGCACCAATCACGCCAATTAAAGCACATGCCAAAAGAACGATACGGCGATCAGATACTTTATCACTCCAAAGCCCAATCGGAATTTGAAGCGCAACATTGCCCAGCCCCACGATGGTCAAAAGCAAGGCAGCGGTTTGCTCTTCATAGCCAGACTTAATCGCAAAAACAGGAAGTAGCGCCAATTCGATTTGTTCGGCCGCGCCAAAAATAAAACCTGCCATCGTCGCAAGCGGAACCATGAAAACATAAGGCAGGACGGATGGGGTTTTGCCTGTGCGTTCCATTTCAGGCTCATTGTTACGACCGATCAAAATCGGTAAAATGGCTGATATAATAATGCTGCAACCAATCGCGAATGGCAAAATGCCGTGAGTGCCGACAACTGACAAGATACCCGGGCCAAATGCAAAGCCCAGACTGAGCACCGTTCCATAAAGCCCCAGAATAAGCCCACGATTTTTCTCATCCGATGCTGAATTTATCCAGAACTCGCTCAGGATAAAAAGTGAGGTGATTGCACAACTGAAAATAAACCGAAGCACGAACCATATCGGAAGGTTTTCTGTCAGATAAAAGCCACTCAGACAAAGCAATGAAATCACGATTGCGGCGAGCATTGTATTCACGACCCCAAGCGCGCGTGCAATAGGCGTCACAAAGGGAACGATAAACATCGCAGCAATGCCGGCAACCGCTGTATTGGCACCAATGATGGAAGCGGCAATCCCGCGCTGTTCCATCAACAGGCTGAGAAGCGGAAAGCTTAGTCCAATGCCTGTTCCGACTACAGATATACTGGCGATGGCCGCAATGACGCCACGTGCATCGCTGCCTTCGAATATTCTGTTAAAATAAGATGTTGGGTTGGGCATGAAAGGGACTCTGATTTGTCCGTTTACGCTAACCTAGATAATCGTCTTGCGAAAGCGGTTTCCGACAGTTTGGTAATGCGGTGCAGGATAATCATCCGATAGGTGAGGGTCTTTTTCCAACCGTTGAATAAGCTCCACCAACATGACGCGTGTTATCTCGCGCGTGTTTTCAGTAATGGCATCTTTTGGGCTTATCCACTGGAGTTCTTCCAATTCACCATCAGGATCAAACCCACCTTCAGGCGCAAAGCTTATCTCGGAGGCTTTGGCGATGAAAAACCATGTGTCGAAACGACGTGAATTGCCCGGTGGCGTTATCGCTCGTGAAAACAGTCGCAACGCAGAAAGGGAAGGCACCAAGCCCTGCTTTTTGAAATCGGCCCAATCCTCGTGATCATTTTTCACGGTACCGGATTTGCCAAGCAGCAGACCGCTTTCTTCTGCCACTTCCCGAATGGCAGCAACGCCGAGTGCACGAGCACCTCTTGGTGTAGGTCTGCCGCGCATGGCGTTCATCAAACGTGATTGTGTTGTGTCTGTAAGTTCATCAGCAACGCGAACAGAACCATCAAATTTGTCGACCGAACCACCAGGAAATACAAAGGCACCCGGCATGAATTTCAATTTTTTATTGCGTTTGCCCATCAAGATGCGAGGTTTGCTATGCGTGTCATCAATCAAAATCATGGTTGATGCGTTTTTGGGGCGGATGTAGCCATATTCGCTTTTTGTCTGGTTGCGAAATTCACGTGCCTTGTCAGAATTGATCATGCCTTCAATACGGTTCACTTCCGTATTGAGATCTTTCTCATTGCCCTGAAATTTGTCCGCTGCCATTTTACCTAGTCTTCATTTCCACCAAAGCCATGCATGCGCATCGCCCACTGCGCGCCTACTACCATGCCCTTAAGCGGGCGCATCATCAAGATGGAAACGAGAATGGCAACGCCAATCGTGATAAACATGCCCGTCCACATGCCCACGATATCCCACTTTAGCGCAATCATGATCAGCGCAACAACAACGTGGCCAACAACAAAAATATTTAGGTAGGCTGGAAGGTCATCAGCGCGGTGATAATGAAATTCTTCATTGCAGACTTCGCATTTGTCTTGAACTTTCAGACCACCCGTAAAGAGTTTGGTCTCGCCACAAGAAGGGCAATTACCGCGCAAACCTTTCATCATGGCAGGCCATGTTTCACGTTCTTCCAGAATTTCGCCTTGAGTTTCATGAATGCTCATTTGCCTAATGCCTTTTTCTGCGTCCGCCGCCTTTGGGTTTGCCCCTGAAAGACTGAGACGAATTACGGCCTTTGTAGCCGCTTCTCTTATTTGTGTTTCGAGAACGTGGAAGTCCAGTGCCTTCAACACCCTCGCTAATCATTTCAAACCGAAGTGCGCCTGCAACAGGGGCAGCTTCCACAAGTTTGACCTCGACGCGTTGACCCATCTGGAATTGTTGACCCGTTGCTTCGCCAATAACTGCATGAATGGTATCATCAAAGATGAAATATTCATCACCCAGCATCGATATCGGGATAAAACCATCTGCGCCAGTATCATCCAACGTGACAAACAGTCCTGCCTTGGTCACGCCATTGATGCGCCCATGGAAGGTTGCGCCGATTTGTTCTGATAAAAAGCCCGCAATCAGACGGTCAATCGTTTCACGCTCGGCTTGCATGGCCCGGCGCTCCGTGATGCAAATGCCAGCGGCTATCTCATCCAGCGTTTGTTCTTCGTGCGGAGTGATACCGCCTTCACCAAGTCCCAGAGAACCAACCAATGCACGGTGCACAATCAAGTCCGCATAGCGTCTGATCGGAGAGGTAAAATGCGCATAACGTGCAAGCTGCAGGCCGAAGTGTCCTTGATTTTCTGCCGCATATACGGCCTGACTTTGCGAACGAAGCACAACCTGGCTTACCAGTTCCTCGTTTTCAGTCCCGCGAACCTGGCTCAAAATCTCATTAAAATGCATCGCGCGAAGATTGCCGGGCTTTGCCAAATTCATATCAAGTGATGTGAGAAACTCTTTCAGCTTCTCCATTTTATCAAGCGATGGTGGTTCATGCACGCGGTAGATAAGTTGCTGGTTCTTGCGTTCCAGTGTTTCCGCCGCACAGACATTGGCCTGTATCATGCATTCTTCAACAAGCTTGTGCGCATCCAGGCGCTCAGGCACCAGAACACGATCAACCGTGCCGTCTTCCTTCAACAGAATTTTGCGCTCAGGCAAATCCAGTTCAAGCGGCTGGCGGTGGTTGCGACCGCGGGTCATGCACTTGTAAGCTGCGTAAAGCGGCTCAAGCACGTCCTTCATCAAAGGCTTGGTCTTTTCATTCGGTTTGCCATCGATGGCTGCCTGATAGCGTGGATAGGCAAGATTGGCATGGTTGCGCATCAAAACGCGATGGAACGTGTGCTTTGTCTTCCGACCTTCCGCATCAAAATGCATCTTGACCGCAAGAGCAGGGCGGTCTTCACCTTCTCTTAGAGAACAAAGATTATTTGAGATACGCTCCGGCAACATCGGCACAACACGGTCTGGAAAGTAAACAGAATTGCCGCGCAGAAGCGCTTCCCGATCCATGGCCGAGCCGGATTTGATGTAAGCTGCGACATCGGCAATGGCAACGCGAACAATAAAGCCTCCAGCAACATCTGGATCAGGTTCAGCCTGAATGGCATCATCATGATCTTTGGCATCTGCCGGATCAATCGTAATCAGCGGGATGTCGCGCCAGTCTTCGCGCTTGCCCTGCGAGACGGGCTTAATGGCATCAGCTTCGTGAATAACACTTTCGGGAAAGACGTGCGGAATTTCATTGGCGAAAATCGCAATGATGGAGGCCGCTTTTTCAGTTTTGTACGAGCCTATAACGCCGGTTACTTTCGCACGTTTTAAACCGTACTTCGGCCCTTTTATCGTTTCCACAGTAACAAGATCACCATCTTGCGCGTCGCCCAAGAGATCGGCAGGGATTTCCATTTCGCCCTGACGACGCACAGCAGATTCTAGCCTTATGCCATTATCACCGATGCGTACAACGCCCAACATTTGCGTTTCGGCTTTTGGCAGTATCTTGATGACTTTCGCGCTGAAGCGATCGGAGTCGCCCAGTCGGAATACTTTCGCCAGAACGCGATTGCCAACGCCTGCTACTTTTTCCTTGCCGCTTGCTCTGGTTGAAACCTCGATCACAGGTGCCTTGCCGTTTTTAGCCTCGTCCCAGTCAACGGGTTTGCCAAGCAAGCCACCATTTCGATCTCTGGTCAAAACATCAACAACGGTAACCGGGGGGAGTTGCCCCGCTTGCGACAGACGCTTGCCGCGACGCTCAATCTTGCCTTCATCGATCAGCTCGCGCAAGACTGCCTTGAGGTGGATTTTATCCGCACCCTTGATGTTGAAAGCCTTGGCGATGTCCCGCTTGGAATTTCGTTGCGGGTTCTCAGCAACAAACTTCAGAATTTGCTCACGCGAAACTGTCTTGGCGGCAGCTCTTCTTGCAACCTTGGATAGTTTTTTCTTAGGCGGGATTTTTTTCGCCAATTATGTCACTACTCTTTCTTGGCCGCAGGCTTTTTGGCAGTTGTCTTTTTAGCTGCTGGCTTCTTTTTGGCAGCCGCTTTTTTCTTTGGAGCAGCTTTCTTTTTACCCGTGGGTGTTTTGCCGGTCTTTTCAACTTTTTCAGCAATCCACTGAACAGCCTGTTCCAAAGTGACACTTTGAGGATCCGTATCCTTTGGAATGGTTGCATTCACCTTACCACACTTGATGTATGGGCCATAGCGTCCATCGTTGACGGTAATCTTGCCACTTTCCCCATCGGGGTGATCGCCCAGGTCCTTAAGCGCTGCTGCTGCACCTCTGCGTCCACCTTTGGCAGCTTTTTCAGCCAGTAGGGTCACCGCGTGGTTGATGCCGATTGTAAACGCATCATCCACTGATTCCATGTTCGCATATAAACCGTCATGCAGAACAAACGGACCATAACGTCCAATGCCGGATGTAATCATTTTGCCAGTTTCAGGATGCGCACCCACTTCGCGTGGCAGAGAGAGCAGTTGAAGCGCTTTTTCGAAATCAACTTCCAGCGGATCCCAGCCTTTTGGAATGCCGGCACGTTTGACCTCTTTTGGTGTACCTTCACCGCGTTGAATATAAGGGCCGAAGCGACCTGTTCGAAGTGTTACTTCTTCGCTTGAATCAGGATCAATGCCCAGAACCTTTGGCCCTTCGGCAAGAGCTTGTGCCGCAGCTTCCTCATCGCTTTGGCCAAGCTGTCTTGTATATTTACAATCCGGATAATTTGAGCAACCAACAAACGCGCCAAACTTGCCAACCTTGAGGCTCAATTCGCCTTCTTTACAGGTAGGACATTCGCGGGCAGGACGGCCATCTTCACGTGGCGGGAAGGCCAGGGGAGCAAGCTCAACATTCAACGTGTCAAGCACTTCTGAAACGCGCAAGTCCTTGGTTTCATCCACACTTGCCTTGAACTGTTTCCAGAAATCTCGAAGCACATCTTTCCATTGCAGATCACCTGCGGATATTTGGTCGAGCTGCTCTTCGAGATTGGCTGTGAAATCATATTCCACATAGCGGTTGAAGAAACTTTGCAGGAAGCTTGTTACAACACGTCCCTTGGAGTCCGGTGTAAAGCGGCGCTTGTCCAGGATTACGTAATCGCGGTCTTGCAAGGTCGACAAGACAGAGGCGTAGGTTGAAGGACGCCCAATGCCAAGGTCTTCCATCTTGCGAATAAGCGAGGCTTCTGAATAACGCGCTGGCGGATCCGTGAAGTGTTGTTTCGCTTCAATTTTCTCACGTTCAATCTGTTCGCCTTCCTTGAGCGCAGGAAGACGCTTGTCATCGTCCTCGTCGCTTTCAGATTTCGCTTCTTCATAGGCTGCAAGGAAACCGTCAAAGATAACCACAGAACCGTTCGCACGGAGTCTTGTTGGCTTGCCGCTGGTCGTTACGATATCAACGGCTGTGCGTTCAATATCCGCAGATGCCATTTGGGATGCGATTGTACGCTTCCAGATCAGATCATAAAGTTTGAACATTTCGTCGTTCAAATATTGCTTCATTTCTTTTGGACTGCGTGAAATTTCCGTCGGGCGAATAGCCTCG
>CALFBU010000268.1 GCA_937951455.1 uncultured Rhizobiaceae group bacterium | reverse complement strand
TCAGCTTTTCAACTTTGCCCACAACACCCATCTTGCGACGGCGCAGGAAGTTTGAACGATGCTTTACAGTTGTGATACGTCTGCGACGAGCGATAGGATCTTCTACCATCAATGCGCCCAGCTGTTTGGTCACTGCTGTTTGATTGTTTTCCATATCAACCACCAACATCGGCAGTTTCATCAAACGGCTCCATGAGTGCCAGTCGGCTGCAATATCATCCATGTCATTTGCATAAAGTAGTGGTACGCAAAGTTCGGGATCATGATGAAGCAGTTCCAGTGTCACGGTTACAAGACCGTTTTCATCTTCAATCGCACGTGCTGCTACGCCTTTAAAGGCTTTGGCAGGTACGGCCATGGTAATCTCTTTGCCCATGGTCATCGTCTTTTTGACAACAACACCGTTACGGCTGATTTTGTATGATTTGTCACCCACGTTCAACAAGTGTGAAGTGTGGTAAGGATCAAGTCGCAGGCCGCGACCTGATCCCGTTTCTTGCTTGGCTAAATGCGCCATAAGAAGTGCCTCTCTGTCCCTTTTCAGAGCCCAATCTTTTTAGCGTTGGTGCTTCTGAATTCACCGTGGTTATTGTTCTTGTTTTTGTTGCGGCGTTGAGATGAATATACAGGCGAGGTTACCAAAACTGCTTAATTTGTGTGGTAAACAAAAGCTTGATTTCTTTATTGGTTATTGAAATGTTTATCGGAGTCTTTTTGTTAACTCTAACAAGTTGCAGCCTAAGTTTTCTGGGAAAAATCGAACAATGAAGATCAAGAATATAGACCATTTCGTGCTGACCGTTGCTTCCATTGAGGTGACATGTGCTTTCTATGAAAAAATTTTAGGTATGAAAATCGAGGTTTTTGGTGAAGGGCGTAAAGCCTTGAGATTTGGAAACCAGAAAATCAATCTGCATGAAGTGGGTAAAGAGTTCGAACCCAAAGCGGATAGACCCACCAGTGGAGCAGGTGATTTTTGTTTGATTACAGAAACGCCAATCACCGAAGTCGTGCAGCATTTAAAAACCTTTGGCGTTGAAATTGAAGATGGTCCTGTTGCTCGCACGGGCGCGAACGGTGCGATCACATCTGTATATTTCAGAGATCCTGATGCAAACCTGATTGAAGTCAGCACGTATGATTAGTTGCTAGACAACGGCTTTATTGTTGATCCGATTATGCTCAACACGGTTACGCCCGTTTTCCTTAGCCTTGTATAAAAGCCTATCTGCTTTCGTCATGAGTGTAGGAAGGTCTATTTTCTCTTTGTAGATGACCGCACCAATGCTTACACTTAAATCAACGCCTTCAAGGTCAAAGTTTTCATTTGCAGCTTTAACATTTTTGCGCAGCCGTTCAGCAATATCAACTGCCAGTTCGTAATTGACGTTTTTTAGATGAACTGCAAATTCCTCACCACCAATGCGCCCAATCGAGTCAGACTTCCGAATGCCTTTTTCCAGCGCTTGTGTTATTTGAATGAGCGCTCTGTCGCCAGCCAAATGGCCATGGGTGTCGTTTATGGTTTTAAACAAATCAGCATCAATGATTAAAAATGCATCATTATTGCCTTCGACTTTCTGCTTTTTAAAATCCTCTAAAAAAGCTTCACGTGTCAATAGACCAGTAAGACTGTCACGTCTGATTTTGTTTTCAAGTTCTTTGCGTAGATAATCAGTGTGTTTCAGCAGGTATAGAAAGAATGAAAAAAACGTTGTTGATAAGATGAATGTTGTAATGAAGGTTTGTTTTCGAATTTCAACTTCATACTTAAACATCATTTCAGGCAGTGAGCTGTTGAAGGCATACAAACTTATCGTATCAGAGAGCGCACACGTAGTCAGTACGCATCCAATCAGAATGAAAAAAAAGTTCGTATGAGAAGATAGATTAATTCTATCTAGAATTTTATATACGGGGCTTTGCATAATTTCTTGAAGATAGGGCAAATATTTTAAAACGCGATTAGGGTTAAACCTAAAATTTTACCTATTGTGTTAATATAAAAGAGCTTCGGTAAGCGTCATAAAACTTTTCCCGGGTTCATGAGATTGTGCGGATCAAGTGTTTGTTTGATTGAACGCATCAAATCCAGTTCAACCTTGTCTTTTGTGCGTGCAAGCAGGTCACGTTTCAATTGCCCAACGCCGTGCTCAGCAGCGACAGACCCCTCCATGCTGACAACCAGATCATGTATTATGGCGTTAATCTCCGGCTGTCGTTTTAAAAAATCTTCTGCGTTGGAATCGACTGGTTGTGAAATATTGTAATGCATATTGCCATCGCCAAGATGACCAAAGGTGCATAAACGCGCCTGTGGCATTTCTCTTTCAATGATTTCGCCCGCTTTCGTTATGAAATCAGGAACCTGATGTACGGAGACTGAAATATCATGTTTCATCGAGCCGCCTTCATGTTTTTGTGCGACCGGCATCATCTCACGAATGCGCCATAAGTCTTGAACTTGCGCAAGGGATGTTGAAAGGGCTGCATCATCTATCGCGTTTGCCTCAAAAGAGGCTTCCAGAATTGTCTGCATCGTTTGTTCCGCATCTCCTTGAGATCGGTTTGACGATACTTCCAAAAGAGCATGCCAGGGATGAATCTTGTCCAATGGATTACGAACATTCTCCATGTGCTTTAGGGTAAATTCCAATGGGTTTTGCGCCATGAGTTCGAAGGCAGTCAAACTATGGCCTGCATAGCTGGACGCTTTATCCAGCAGTTGCAATGCTTGAGTTGGAGATTGTAAACCGCAAAATGCTACCGACTTGCCGCGTGGTTTTGGAAAGAGTTTCAAGACTGCTGCGGTTATAATACCGAGCGTACCTTCTGACCCGATGAACAGATCTTTCAAGTCATAGCCAGTATTGTCTTTCTTGAGACGGCGAAGACCATTCCAGATTTCACCCGATGCCAAGACAACCTCCAGCCCCATTACGAGCGCGCGTGTGTTGCCATAAGCCAAAACGCCTGTGCCGCCCGCGTTTGTGGCAATATTGCCGCCAATCTGGCAAGACCCCTGAGACCCGAGCGCCAATGGGAATAGGCGATCATTATCGTCAGAAAGCTTTTGAACGGTTTCCAAAATTGTACCTGCTTCACAGATAACAATATTGCTTTGGAGGTCAATTTCACGAACCTTGTTCATGCGCTCCATCGAAACAACAATCTGAGTGCCGCTTTCATCCGTAACCGCTCCGCCAACATGCCCCGTATGTCCGCCTTGAGGTACAACAACCGTTTTTGTTTTGCTGGCCAGTTTTAAAATCTCGGAAACTTCCTGTGTACTTGAAGGTTTCAAGACCAAAGGTGTTTTGCCAACATAAAGCCCACGGTTTTCATGCGTATAATGGGTAAGGTCATTATGCTCGGTCAAAGCGTATTTTGAGCCGACGAGTTCAATAAACTGATTACAGAGTTCGTCGTTCATCTATGTGTTCCTTGGCGCACTTGCGCGCTGTAATCGATCGTTAATTGCAATCCCAAGACCTTCATTGGGAATAGGGGAAACGCAAATTTTCTCAACGCCTGTTTCATCCAGTTTCTTTAACCCCAAATATAAATTGGCCGCAGCTTCGCGCAAGTCGCCTGAGACTGACAGGTTGAATATAGTCTCCGCTTCCTGTTTGCCAAAGGCCAATAATGCAGCGCCTTCATCGCAGCTTTCACAGTTTAACTGAACGCTTGCATTCGGCGCATAATGGCTTTTCATCATGCCAGGCGCTTCAATTTTACCCGAGTTCGAAAACTCAGGTTTAATGCCTGCTACCTCTTCAATCATCTCGGCAGTCACAAAACCTGGTCGCAAGATGATGATTTTGTCGCCGTCTACTTTAAGAATGGTCGATTCAAGTCCTACCTTACAAGGTCCGTTATCAATGATTATCAAATCAGTATCTGAAAATTGATCCGCTACGTAGTTAGCGTTCGTAGGCGAGATTTTACCCGACTTATTGGCGCTGGGTGCAGCCAGTGGCCGTCCACAATAGCCCAGAATTTCTTGTGCAGGACCGGATGGACAGCGAATGGCAATTGTATCAAGGCCTGCAAAGGCAAGCGGATGTAAGCTTGTGCTTTCAAGTCTCGGCACAACAAGAGTGAGGGGTCCTGGCCAAAATGCC
>CALFBU010000267.1 GCA_937951455.1 uncultured Rhizobiaceae group bacterium | reverse complement strand
TTTTCACCAAATGATTTAACGAAAGCTTTTGAACCTTCATCAGTCAGTGACCAGTGCCAGTTTGTTGAACCGAAGATGCCTTTAACGTTTTCACCAGCACCACGAGCCATCAAGCGTGAGTAAAGCGGAACAACGATTTCGAAGTTCTTGCCATTTACCTGCTTGTCACGCAGACCAAACTGAACAGCGTTGGTCAGTGAGTTCACCATGTTGCCGCCGTAGTGGTTAAGAACCAAAACATCAGCGCCAGATTGAAGAACAGGTGCGATGTAAGATGAGAAGTCTGTTTGAGTCAGTGGTGTTTTAACAGAGTTGACTGTTTCCCAACCCATTGCCTCTGTTGAAGACTTAACAGCTTCTTCTGTTGTGTAGCCCCAGTTGTAGTCTGCTGTAAGGTGATATGCTTTACGGTCTTTACCGTAAGCGTTACCCAACACAGGAGCAAGAGCAGCACCTGACATGTAAGAGTTAAAGAAGTGACGGAAGCCGTTTGCTTTCTTGTCCTTACCTGTTGTGTCGTTTGAGTGCGTCAAACCAGCCATGAAGATGATGCCAGCTTCCTGACAAAGCGCTTGCACAGCAACCGCAACACCTGAAGATGAACCACCAGTAATCATTACTGCGCCATCTTTTTCGATCATGGACTTAGCAGAAGCACGAGCCGCATCAGCTTTAGTTTGTGTATCACCCGTTACAAACTCAACTTTTTTACCAAGGATACCATTACCCTTAAGCATTTTAGATGAGAATGTATTCATCATGCCGCCGTCGCCGCCGCCATTTAGGTGTTCAACAGCAAGCTCATATGCACGAAGTTCGTCAGCACCTTCGTCGGCGTATGGGCCAGACTGAGGTACGTTGAAACCTAGAGTAACAGAACCACCTTTTGGTTCGTTAGTATAAGCATTTGCTGAGTTAGTGATTAGCGTAGGCATTGCAAGACCAGCACCTACTGCTGCGCCTGACTTGATCAAGCCACGACGTGTGAGTTCAAATTTGGACATATATGTCTCCTCCCAGAGTTTAACTTTATCAACGTATCACAAACACGTAATAAAGCGCTACAAAAATAGCTGCCTCAAAAAAGCCAGAGTCAGACAAATAATTCTATAGGACTTTAGTTTACCGAGTCCGTAATTCAAAAAAATATCTAATAATTTGAATGACTTATAAAAATTAATAGCTATGGATATTTTTCAACAGCTTCTCGAAAATAGTACAGCAATACTGTCCTAATTTCTCAATAGTTTGAATGTTTGGCTATTTTCAACAAAGCGTCGGAATTTCTGTTCAATAACGACATTTGCGGAATTGACCTCATTGTCATTCTGTTGAAACATCCAATTAGATTTATTCTTGACGGAGATTGAATATGAGCGTTGAAACCATTGATCCGGATGTCGCGAAGGTTCGTGCATATTTTAATGAAATGCCAAATACAGAGTCTGTTGCTGGCTTTGTCAAAGGGCCTGGTATTGATAGGCTTGAATTGAAATTTGATATTCAGGAATTGCAGAACGCTCTGACAGATGCGCTTGAAGAAACCGAATTCAAAGGCGATTTGTCTGCAGGCTTTGGCGCGTTCTCTTTGACTAGGCGACCAGGAGTGGAGGTGGAAACACCCAATGATCTATCAGGTCTTTTCTTTACGCGTGTCGATGAAACTTACGAAGAAGTTCGCCGTGAAGATGTTGTTGATGAGTTTCAATTCACAGAACTCGTGCCCGCTTTTAAAGGCACATACTTTGAGCATGTTCATGATGAACTTACGAAACGTTTTCCAATTGGAAGAATGCGGATCCTGTCAAAGGGGCTGTATAATTGCAATTCGTGGCACCGCGACCCTGAACCTCGATTGCACATCCCAATCGTAACCAATCCTGGCTCCTTGTTTTTGGTAAACCACCATGCAACACATTTGCCCGCTGATGGATCAGTTTATTTCACCGACACCCGTGGCTATCATACCGCATTAAATGGTGGCGAAACACACCGCGTCCATATTGTTGCAGCGCTGCCATGGGAAGGCTCGCCAACCTGATGACAAACTTTCAAGACTTCCTGCACAATACTTCATACGACGACTTACCTCAGGAGGTTATTGATTTTGCAAGGCGTTGCCTGCTTGATTTGGTTGGCATTTTAATCAGCGGCAAAACGACAGAACTTTCCAAATTGATATGTGACCATGCCAGTGAACAATTTGGCGTTGGCTCCAAGTCAGCCAATATCTTGTTGGATGGTCGAAACGTCAGTCCAGCAGGCGCAGCACTTGCCAATGGCATGACCATCGACTCCATTGATGCACACGATGGTTATAAGCCAACCAAGGGCCATATCGGTTGTCACGTACTACCAACACTCATTGCCATGTGTGAAGCTGAACAAAAAATGGATGGAAAGGAATTTATCAAGAACTTTGTTTTGGGTTATGAAATTGGCGGCCGTGCCGGCATCGCACTTCATGCCAGTGTGCCTGATTATCATACATCAGGCGCATGGGGTGCGGTAACATCCGCCGCACTTGGCGCGCAGATTCTCAAACTTGATGAAGAACGCACACGCCATGCAATCGGCATCGGCGAATATCATGGCCCCCGCAGTCAGATGATGCGCTGCATTGATCATCCAACGATGTTGAAAGACGGATCAGGATGGGGTGCAATGGCCGGTGTCAGCGCTGCATATCTTGCACAAAGCGGTTTTACAGGCGCACCCGCTATTACTGTTGAAGGTGATGATGTCAAAGAAATCTGGTCTGATATGGGTTCGCGGTGGGTTATTCTAGAACAATATTTCAAAGCCTATCCTGTATGCCGCTGGGCGCAACCTGCAACAGAGGCAGCGATTGCACTTACCAAAGAATACAATATCAAAACTGCGGATATCAAGTTCATTGAAGCCCATACATTTGCTGAAGGGTGTGCGCTTGCAACGCGTGGTCCGCAAAATACAGAACAGGCTCAATATTCTCTGCCCTTCCCAGTGGCTGCAAGCCTGGTTTATGGCAAGCTGGGTGCCGAGGAAATTTCGCAAGACAAGCTAAACGATGAAGAAGTATTGCGTCTTTCACATTCCATGAAACTCATTGAGAATGGTGACTATAACGACGCATTTCCCGAGCAGCGATACGCTCATGTTGTGATAGAGCTAATGTCGGGCGAACGGCTTATGTCGGCTCGACATACGGCCAGAGGCGATCCGGAAGATCATCTGACCATGGATGAAATTCATGAAAAGTTCCATGCATTTGCCTCACCAGTTGTAGGCGCAGAAAGATCGAATGCAATACGCGATGTCATCATGCAAATCGGTGAAGGTAAAAACCTGGATGACTTGCTGGCAGCTTTGATACCGCCAGCATAAGTGAATTATTTCTTTGCGAGCTTTTTAGCTTGGGCAACCCATTTATCGCGATCAATACGACCTTTGAAATTTAGGTATCCGTCAACCCAGTCACGCTCCGCCTTCTTCCATTTGGCAATTTGCTCAAACTTGTAAATTCCAAGCCCATGCAAGACACCCTCAAGCTTTGGCCCCACGCCTGAAATAAGTTTCAGATCATCCGGTTTTGCTGGCTTTTTTATTTTTGGTGGACGAGCATCCTTTGGTTTTGGTGCTGATTTAGTTGGCGCCTTTGTTTTAGCAACTGCCCTGGCCTTCGGCTTGGCAGTTGATTTGACTTTTGTCGTGGCCGCAACTGCCGCAACGCCTGCCATTCCTGCAGCTGTTGCCACTGTTGAGGGCTTCGTAGATGTGCCACTAGCTTTTTTCATCTTTGTCGATTTGGCAAGATCTGTTTTCTTCTCACCCAGAACAATCACTGGCTCCATGGAATCCAACACTGCCTGAGAAAGGTGACATTTGATCTCGTGACCATTGCCAAGTTTGCGCTGTGGCGGCACTTCAGTTTCACACAAATTGCCTTCAACCTGCATTTTACGCGGGCAACGGGTTTGGAAAGGACAACCGCTCGGTGGATTAAGCGCTGAAGGAATATCTCCATCCAGAACAATGTGCTTTTTCTGAACCGACGTATCCGCAATCGGGATCGCTGACAAAAGCGCTTCCGTGTAGGGGTGATATGGAGGCGAGAAGATAGTGTCTGTATCTCCCTGCTCAACAATATGTCCCAAATACATGACGACTACACGGTCAGCAATGTACCGCACAATCGACAAGTCGTGACTGATGAACAACATGGTTGTTTTGGCTTCGCGCTGAATTTCCATGAGAAGTTCAGTCACCGCTGCCTGCAC
>CALFBU010000266.1 GCA_937951455.1 uncultured Rhizobiaceae group bacterium | reverse complement strand
CATGGAAAGATGCTTCGATGCGGGTATGGATGACTACCTGTCAAAACCTGTCTCGCCTGACAAGCTCGAAAAGAAAATCAAAAAATGGATCGAAAAACAGGATAAGGTAGCAGTTTAGGGCGTCTTATTTGTAACTGGATGAAACTTTAAGCGCCAAGTCTTTGTTGAATAATGCTATGATTGCGTTATGTAGGTTTGCATTTTTGCTCATCATTTTTTTGATGATTTGATTATTCCATTCAATAAAGAATGTACCTTTGTTCGCATAGGCACTTGCAGAATATTTGTCATCTAAAATGAAGGCAACTTCGCCTAGAAAATTGTTTTCTTCCAGCGAGAAGTTTTTACCGTTCTTGGTAATACTAATACTGCCATCCAAGATGTAATAAAGTTTGTTAGCCTGTTCGCCTTGCGTGCACAGTTGTATTTCTTCTTGCGCGGAATGCCATTTTGCATGTTTGATGAGTAATCTAAATTGACCAGGTGTCAGCGTTTCAAAGCACTTGTAGAGGCGTTTTTCATTTTCACTTAATGCAAGTGTGGTCCTCTCGAAAACAATTTTTCCTAGCACCCACAAATTTGCCATGCCCAGAATTGAGCTTGTTATGAAGGCGTTCCATAATGGTCCAGTTGGGAAGAAGAGATAATATATGAGATAAAGCGTTGTGCCAGAAAGGATGAGAATCCGAAGAATAAGCTCATCACGCACCAAAAAGCCAATAAAGTATAGGAGGCCACCTAAATTCAAAAGTACGGATATTGAAATAATACTTTCAACCAAATTCGTCGGCCTCATCAAAGACTTATTTTCTTTTAGCACAATATGGAAAATGCTTGCTTCATTCAAGCATGCATTGCAAACATGAAGATGCATTATGAATATGGAAAAACAGGATGACGGCTAAATTATCGGTTAATTTAAATGCAGTTGCATTGTTGAGAAATCGGCGGGACTTGCCATGGCCAAGCGTTACCGGTTTGGGGCGTATTGCGCTGGAGGCAGGCGCTCATGGCTTGACGGTGCATCCTCGACCGGATGAACGCCATACGCGGTTTTCTGATTTGCCTGAGTTACGAAATCTGATTGATGACGAATTTCCTAATGCCGAATTTAACATGGAAGGCTTTCCCGAAGAAGGTTTCATGAAACTATGCGAGCTTAATCAACCTGAACAAGTAACCCTCGTGCCTGATGACCCATCTCAGGCAACGTCTGATCATGGCTGGGATTTTGAAGGGCAGGGGAATTTCCTGCGTGACTGTGTTCAGCGTTTAAAGGGCAGCGGTTTCCGCGTTTCTTTGTTTTGTGATCCGGATGCCAGTCAGAAAGCTATTCAAGCTGCTGCCGATACAGGTGCAGATCGCATAGAGCTTTATACGGGGCCATATGGTTCCTGTTACGATGATCCCAAGCGTGAAAAACTTGCGCTTGAAGATATGTCACGAACTGCAAGGTTCGCGCAAGAACTTGGCATGGGCGTCAATGCAGGACATGATCTGACTGTCGCCAATCTGCCCAATCTAGCGAAAGCCATTCCAAATTTGGCGGAAGTTTCCATCGGGCACGGCTTGACGGCTGACTGTCTGGAATTTGGCATGGCAGGTTCGGTGAAACGTTTTTTGAAAGCCTTGGGCGAATGAAAAGAATACTCGCAGCATTTGTAAATTCCTATCATGGGCTGGTACATGGTTTTAAAAATGAAGCGCCCATTCGTGAAGAAATTATCCTTCTGATTATCAGCATTCCCTTTGCTTTTTTCTTGGCGCAAGATGCTTGGCATTTTCTTTTATTGATATCGGTGTTGGTGCTGGTTTTGATGATCGAATTGCTCAACACTGGCATTGAGGCGCTTGCAGACAAGATTACCTTGGAGCGCTCCAGCCACATCAAGATTGCAAAAGATTGTGGGTCTGCTGCTGTGCTTGGCGCTACGTTAATCGCGTTTGGGGTATGGGGTGTGACGCTTTATGAGTATTTGTTTCTCAACTGATTAATCGGGCATATTCGATTTTTGGACAGCGGTTCATAACGACTTGAACACCCTTGGCTTCAGCCAGTCTTGCAGCTTCATCATTGCGAACATCCAGTTGTGTCCAGATAACTTTCGGTAACGGAGTTAATTCCAAGGCTTCTTCAAAGACACCAAAGGCAGCCTCTGAATTGCGGAAAACATCAATCATATGAATCGGTTGTGGAATGTCCTTCAAGGAAGCATAGCACAATGCACCCGCAATTTTATTGCCCGCCTGACCCGGATTAACTGGAAAAATCTCATAGCCCTTGGCGATCAAATATTCAGTAACACGGTAGGATGGCCTCGAAGTATTGGCACTTGCGCCAACGACAGCAATGGTCTTCACGTCTTCCAGAATGCTTTTGATATATTGGTCATCGTAATGATCGTGGTTCATTTAGATCTCTTTTGCGCGTTCGCGAAGTACAAATTTTTGTATTTTGCCCGTTGAGGTTTTTGGGAGCTCTTCAAACACAAAGTTCTTTGGGATTTTAAAAGCTGCGAGATGTTCTCTACACCAGGTTTTAAGTTCTTCGATAGAAGGTTTCTCCGCGCTGTTGTTTAGCTCGATGAAAGCGCAAGGCGTTTCGCCCCATTTGTCATCGGGCTTTGCTACAACGGCTGCTGCCGCAATAGATGGGTGTTTATACAATGCATCTTCGACTTCGATGGAGGAGATGTTTTCGCCGCCGGAAATAATGATGTCTTTGGATCTGTCTTTAAGCTGGATGTAGCCATCTTCGTGCATGACGCCTAGATCACCTGTGTGAAACCATCCGCCGCTAAATGCTTCTTCGCTGGCTTCCTTGTTTTTAAGATAGCCTTTCATGACGACATTACCTTGCATCATGACTTCGCCAATGGTTTCGCCATCGGCTGGCACGCTTTGCATGGTTTCAGGGTGTTTGACATCAAGCCCTTCAAGCGCAGAATAGCGAACGCCTTGTCGAGCCTTCATTGCCGCTTGGCCAGCGTTATCAAGTTTATCCCATTCCATGTTCCAGTCGTTCACTACAGCAGGGCCATAACATTCGGTTAGGCCATATAGATGCGTGACGTTGAAACCTGCTTCTTTCATGTCTGCCAAAATGGCCTCTGGTGGCGGGGCAGCGGCTGTAAAGAATTGAACGGTGTGCGGCAATTCGCGTTTGTCGTTATCGCTTGCTGAAAGCAGGGTCGACATTACGATTGGGGCGCCGCAAAGGTGGGTGACTTTGTGGTCGGCGATTGCATCCCACATCGGCTTTTGTCTGACAGCGCGTAAACATACATGCGTGCCGATGATTGCGGACAGTGTCCACGGAAAACACCAGCCGTTGCAATGAAACATCGGAAGCGTCCATAGATAGACCGAATGCTTTGGCATGGAGGCCGTGAGGGCATTGCCTTGTGCAAGCAATGATGCGCCACGGTGATGATATACGACACCTTTAGGGTTGCCTGTGGTGCCTGATGTGTAATTCAGGGATATTGCGTCCCATTCATCGTCGGGCATTTTCCAGGCAAAGTTTGCATCGCCGTTTTGGATGAAGGCTTCATAGTCTTGTTCGCCAAGTAATTCACCTTCGCCATCATACTCCGGATCGTCATAATCTATGATGATCTGTTTCACAGATGCAATTTCTAGCGCTTCTTTTACGATTGTTGAAAACTCACGATCGGTGATGAGCACTTTACATTCCGAATGATCCAGTTGAAAGGCGATGACTTTTGCATCCAACCTGGTGTTCATCGAGTGCAATACTGCGCCTGTCATAGGAATACCGTAATGTGCTTCAAGCATGGCAGGTGTATTTGCCAGCATGACTGAAACCGTGTCTCCAGTGCCTATGCCTTGACCTGAAAGGCTTGACGCCAGTTTCTTTGAGCGTTCATAAAATTCATCGTAATTACGGCGCAATTTGCCATGGATGATGGCAACATGATTAGGAAACGTATGCGCAGCTCTTTCAAGGAACAATAATGGTGTTAGGGGCTGGTAATTTGCTGGGTTGCGCTCGAGGTTTTCGTTGTAAATGTTCATTTATTCATCACGCCATTCTGCTTCGCGTTTTTCTAAAAATGCGCCTATGCCTTCTTCCGCATCATGCTTTAACATGTTTTCTACCATGACTTGTGTGCAATAGTCATAGGCTTGGGAAAGTGGCATTTGCGATTGATGATAGTAAGCCTGTTTTCCGGTTTTGAGGGTCATGGCAGATTTTGCGGTGATGCGGTCAGTGTACCATTTTACTGTTGCTTCAATTTCGGCGAGCGGTACTGCTTTGTTAATTAGCCCGATTTCGCTAGCCTTTTGAGCGGAGCAGGGTTCGCCTGTTAGAAGCATTTCAAGGGCGTGCTTATTTGAGACGTTTCGCGAAAGTGCTACCATGGGTGTGGAGCAAAATAATCCGATATTTACACCTGGCGTAATAAACTTTGAGTCTGTGCTTGCAACGGCTAAGTCACAGCTTGCAACCAATTGACATCCAGCAGCTGAAGCAACGCCTGTAATTTGTGCAATGACTGGAAGACGGTGATTGACTATTTTCTGCATTACGGAGGAACACAGCAGCATTGTTTTAGTAAAGAAGTCCTTGCCTCTATCTTCCGAATTTCTTGCCGCTGTAAGTTCTTTAAGATCGTGACCAGATGAGAAAGCAGGTCCATTTGCCGAAATCACAATGACCCGTGCGCCCTTATTTTTATCAGCCTCATCCAATGCTGCAGAAATACCTTCAAGCATTTCGATGGAAAGGGCGTTACGACGATCAGGATTATTCAGAACCAACTGAAAAATACCGTTTTCTATATTTGAGCAAATAAGTGCCAATTTGATTGCTTTCTTGATTAAAAACTCTTGTGCTGATTATACTATCTTATCTTGGAGAGATACAAAGTCATGCGCTTATTTTATGCGATATTATTCACCGTTTTAATCGGTATTGCGACGCTTGGCGCGTACCATGTCAGCTACAATCGTTTTGAAAAAAGCGAATTGGCGACATCTTCTGAACGTTTGTCGCTTTATCAAGAAAGCTTGAGATCGACGATTAATCGGGTTTCACATCTGCCACGCGTTGTTGTTTCTCACCCTTATACCGCTCAAATGCTCCGCGATGGAACGCGTATCGATCTGCTTAACCAATATTTGAAGACTGTAAGCGATAAGGCAAATAGTGCAGCGCTCTATATTTTAGACGCTAATGCAACAACGGTTGCAGCTAGTAACTTTGATACGCCAGAAAGTTTTGTTGGCAATAATTATCGCTTCAGGCGTTATTTTATTGATGCTGTAAGTTATGGGCAGGCTACATTTTTTGCTATTGGCGTAACCACCGGCAGGCCAGGGTATTTTCTTTCAGAAGCAATTGTTGAAAATGGCGAGTTGCTCGGTGTTGCTGTAGTGAAAGTTGAATTTACAGAGCTGCTTGAAGCTTGGCGTGGTGCCGGCGAAGATGTACTGATTACAGATCGCGATGACGTCACGGTTTTGGCCAGTGACAGTCGGTATCTTTATAAGCCGCTGAAGGAATTGCCCGCGTTACGATTATCGCAAATGCGTGAGAGCAAGAAATTCACTGGCTATGATTTGGCGAAACTTGAATTTAAATCCCTGAACGGTGTTTTTGAAGGGCGTGTTGAAATTGAGGGCGAAGATTTTTCAATCTCCACAGTGGACACATCAGAACTAGGCTGGAAATTGCATTTCCTGACACCGTTAGCACCGGTTCAAAAATATGCTTATGTGTTTTCAGCGTTTGTGCTGTTGTTTTGCGGATTGATGGCCTCAGTGCTGATGTTTATGCGCTCACGTGAAAAGCAAGGGCGGCTTCAGGCAAAGGCGAATGAAGCTGAACGTGTTTCCAAAATCAATACGCAACTTGAACAGGAAGTTCAGGTGCGTAAGGAAACCGAAAAACAACTGAGAGATGCTCAATCAGAGCTTATCCAATCCAGTAGGCTTGCTGCCCTTGGCAAAATGTCCGCTGCGATTGTGCATGAGGTTAATCAGCCTGTGTCAGCGATCAGGCTTTTTACTTCCAGCGGCGCGTTACTGGTTAAAGAGCGCAGACTAAAAGAAGCGGGCGGTGTCTTTGAAGACATCAAGAAAATGACGGAACGCTTGGGTGCTATTACCTCTGACTTGCTGATTTTTTCAAGGAAGCCTGTCTCCAGCCCACAGCTTTGCGATTTAAATGAATCCGTTGAGAACATTCTGCTGCAATTCAAACCTGAAATTGAGATGTCAGATATAGAGTTCTCGTTGGAACTTGCAGATACGCCCGTACTAGCGAAGGGTAGTAAAGTCCGTTTTGAACAGATTATTAGTAATCTTATCAAGAACGCCATTCAGGCCTGTGAAGAAAGCCCATCGCCCATAATCACGTTGAGAACCTGGACGGAAAATGGACGTTGCGGATTAAGCGTTCGGGACAATGGTAAAGGCATCCCTGATGATATTAAAGGGCAGTTGTTTGATCCCTTTTTTACAACCAAAAACATTGGAGAAGGTGTGGGACTAGGGCTCGCGCTTTGTTATGCTATTGCCGATGAAGCCAATGGCAAGATTACTTGTGAAAATCTGAAAGAGGGTGGGGCTTTATTTAAAATCGAGTTTCCTGCTCAAACAGAACCATCCATCAAAACCAATGAGAGTGTGAGAGAGCTTGTCGATGGCTGAGTCGTCGGAAATGAAAAATACTGCTGAGTGTAAAGTTTATTTTGTCGATGACGATCGTGGCATGATTCATTCCAGCGTTCAGTGGCTGACATTATCAGGTTTGAAGGTGCAGGCTTTTGTGGATCCTAAAGTTCTGCTTAAGACGATAAAGCCGAATGCGCCTTGCGTGGTTGTCTCTGATATCAAGATGCCTGATTTGGACGGCATGTCCTTGATGCAACACCTGCTTTCAAAGGATAAGAACCTGCCTGTAATTTTGATTACGGGACATGGTGATATCCCGCTTGCTGTTGAAGCCATGAAGAGGGGGGCATTTGAATTTTTAACAAAGCCATTCTCACCAGAGAAATTGTTGGAGGTTATCAAGTCCGCCCAGATATCCAGAATGGAGCATCTTGAAAGCTTGAAGGTTGAAGTGAATGACTCTGCACGAGCAGATAGCGAAAGTTCTCATTTAGATGATTTGAATTTATCAAGCGATATGAACGATGCTTCCGCTCTCAACGTCATGGTTGATGATTACGAAAAAGCGGTGATTGAAAAAGCATTGAAGAAACACGGCGGTGATGTTGCGTTAGTGTTGGAAGATCTTGATCTGCCCCGTCGTACCTTGAACGCCAAGATGAAAAAATACGGTATAGAGCGCAAAAACTTTCGCTAGGAACACTTATACATCGGCAAGATTTTGCCTATTTGATTTCATCTCATATCCTGATACGTTTTGAAAATCTTTATGGAGGAGAAATCATGTTAAAGAAATTTACTAAAGTAGCTCTGCTATCTACAGCAGCAGTATCAATGATGGGGCTGGAGGCGTTCGCAGCTTCAACAACTTGGAATGTATCTCTATGGGGCAAGCGTCGTGCCTTTACAGAGCACGTTGAAAAACTTGCAGAGCTCGTAGAGCAAAAAACAAATGGCGATTTTAAAATCAACATTTCATATGGCGGCCTGTCAAAAAACCGAGAAAACCTTGACGGGATTTCAATTGGCGCTTTTGAAATGGCTCAGTTCTGTGCGGGTTATCACCGCGATAAAAATCCGACCATCACAGTTTTGGAGTTGCCGTTCCTGGGTGTTTCAACTTTGAAAGAAGAAGTAAAAGTTGCAACTGCGGTTTATAATCACCCTGCAGTCAAAAAAGATCTTGCACGCTGGAATGCCATTCCGTTCATGACCTCACCAATGCCTCAGTATAATGTGGCGGGTGTTGGTGATGCGCCAAAAACATTGGCTGACTTTGATGGCATGCGTATCCGCGCAACGGGTGGTCTTGGCAATGCATTCCAAACGGTTGGCGCTACGCCAACATCTGTAACTGCGACTGAAGCCTATACAGCACTTGAGTCCGGCGTTGTGGATTCGGTTGCCTTTGCTCAACATGCTCACTTGGCATTCCGTACAATTGATGTAGCAAAGTGGTGGACTGCAAACCTTAACCCAGGCACAGTAAACTGCCCGGTCGTTGTTAACTCAGATGCCTATGCTGCTCTTTCAGATGAGCACCGTGCAGCATTGGATGGTTCAAAAGATGAAGCGATTGCGCATTACCTTTCAAACTACGCTGATCTGATCACCAAGTGGGAAGGCATCTTGGCGGAAAAAGGTGTTCAGAAAGTTGAATTCTCAGCAGATGAACTTGCAGCCTTCAAGGCAAAAGCAGCAACGCCTGTTCGTGAAAAATGGTTAGCTGACATGAAAGCCGCTGGCGTGCCAGGTGATGAGCTTTACAAGCTTGTTGTTGACACGCTCGGCAAGTAATCAAACTTTCCATATCTAATATTCTCTCCCTGCAAAACTGTGGGGAGAGTTTCTGGATACTCAATTTATTTTCATAGATTAAATCTTAGGAAACCAAGATGGCTGGATCGTCCGCAGTATTGGAAGACCATTCGACCTATAGCAGGGTAGATCAAAGACTTCGCAGTCTGGAAATGCTCATGTGTCTGCTCAGTGGTCTGGCAATTTTTTCATTAATGCTTCTGGCAGTTATTTCGGTTGGTGGCAGAAACCTGTTTGGGCAACCGTTGCCGGGCTACGTTGATTTCATTGAACAAGTCTTGCCGATGATCGCCTTTCTCGGAATTTCCTACACGCAACGCGAAGGCGGCCATATTCGTATGGACATCCTGGTTGGAAAGCTGAAAGGCAGGCCGCTTTGGTTGGCTGAAATTATTACCACTTTCTTTATGTTGCTTTTGTTGGTCGTTTTAATCTGGGGCTCGTGGCAGTTTTTCGATCGTTCTTTTGATTTTGATCGTCCGTATTGGAGTTCTGACAGTTCGCTCGATTTAAACATTCCTTTATGGCCAACCAAATTAATCGTTCCGATTGCCTTTACGGTTTTGGCAATTCGTTTGTTATGGCAGATGGTCGGATATGTGATGGCTTTTAAATCAGGTGAAACCCATCCCGTAGGCCTACCTTTGGTTAAAGATGCAGCGCAGCAGGCAGCCGAAGAAGCGATGAGCGTTTCTGGCGCTTCTTTTGATGGTACAAACGACAAGGATGCCAAGTAATGGAACCGATTGATATTGGCATAATTGTTTCCCTTGGCATGATGGTCATGGTGATATTGGGGATGCGGGTCGCATTCGCAGCAGGCCTTGCAGGTCTCTTCGGCCTGGTTTGGATATTCTGGTCAAAGAAGGGCTATGATCCCGATCAGTTTTTTTGGGCACTGAAAGTGGCGGGCGGCATTGCAGGGCAGGAACCGTACTCAAAAATCACGACGAATGCCTTATCGCTGATTCCAACGTTTATCCTGATTGGCTATCTTGCATATCATGCTGGGTTGACGAAAGCACTTTTTGAAGCAGCAAAACGATGGGTAGGTTGGTTGCCGGGTGGTCTTGCTGTTGCCACAGTTTTTGCCACGGCCGGATTTGCTGCTGTATCAGGTGCTTCTGTAGCAACGTCTGCTGTTTTCGCTCGTATTGCGATCCCTGAGATGTTGAAGGTCGGTTATGACAAACGCTTTGCTGCTGGCGTTGTGGCTGCTGGTGGTACGCTTGCTTCTCTTATTCCGCCATCGGCCATTTTGGTTATTTACGCGATTATCGTGGAGCAAGACGTAGGTCGCTTGTTGCTGGCTGGTTTTTTGCCTGGTGCTTTTTCAGCAGTGATTTATGCCGGCCTGATTGTTGGCATGGCGCTGGTTCTTAAAAACTTCGGCCCGCCTGTGAGCGGGTTCACTTGGAAAGAACGACTTGTTTCACTTCCGCCGACCATGCCGATTGTGTTTGTCGTCGTTATCATTATTTCCTTTATCTATAACCCATTTGGCGGCGACAGCTGGGGCACGCCGACTGAGGGTGGTGCTCTGGGTGCTTTTGTTGTTTTCTGTATCGCCATGATTAAAGGCATGCGCTGGGGGCAACTTAAAGAAGCGCTGATAGAAAGCGCTAAACTCTCAGTCATGATTTTCACGATCATCTGGGGTGTCTTGATTTATGTCCGCTTTTTGGGATTTGCTGATTTGCCATCGGCCTTCGCGGACTGGATTACTTCTCTTGAATACAGCCCCATGCTGATTCTGATCTGCATTTTATTGGCTTATGCAGTGCTTGGTATGTTCATGGATGCGATTGGCATGTTATTGCTGACATTGCCTGTAGTTTATCCGGCGGTCATGGCACTGAATGGCGG
>CALFBU010000265.1 GCA_937951455.1 uncultured Rhizobiaceae group bacterium | reverse complement strand
AACCTATCTTCAACGCTTAGGGTATTCGTGCTCGAAAACCTTAAACAAACAAGCTAGTTCGTATTCAGAAAATCCTCGATCTTTTCGATGAAATTGCCATTCGGCTCAGTGGGCGTTTGTGTTTGCAGCCTTCTCAAAGCTTCCGCTTCTTTAGCCTCAGCTTTTTCCTTTGCAAGTCTAGCTTGCTCTTCCAGACGTTCAGCTTCTTCGATTTTGCGTAGTCTTTCCAGTTCAGCCGCCTCAGCCTCTTTACGTCTTTGCTCTTCAGCTTCGCGCAATTTACGCTCTTCTTCCAACCGTAACGCTTCCAGTCGTTGTCGCTCCTGATACTGCTCGCGGGCAAAAGCATAAGCTATTTCATTGCGCAATCTTTGCTTCTCGATCACCTGCGCCTCCAGCGTTTCCAGACGACGCTGACTGTTTTCAAAAGCACGTAAGGAAAGGTAACCTTCAAGACGATCGGTATTGACAGAACGTTCTGGTGATGTGAGAGGCCCCGACCACGAAACAACAGCCTCTGGATCAGCACCCGAGATCAACTCACGGCGTGAAGGCTTGAACTCAATCGAGGTATTGGCATCGATGTTTCCAGACTGAAAATCATATTCCACGTCTGTTCTGAACGCGGTATCAGAAACCAGATAAGCAATATTGCGGGCTCTTAGCTTGCCACGATTGACAGAAAACGGCGTATCGAATTCTTTGACCTCAATGGCCGAGGTAAGCACATTTTCAGCAAACAGCTTTTGGATTTTCTCTGAAACAATCTCATAATTATCCGTAGACGTTTCTTTCAAGATATTGGCAAAGGCATCAGCGTTTACACCCCTCACCTGACCTTGCTTTATGGCAAGAAAACCATTGCCTGCAAGATTGGCAACAAGAGAAGCTGTGCTTTGACCTGTTGTCTCAATGGAACCATTTAGTGTGACGTTGCCAGTCACAAAATCATCCATTCCCAGCGCGCTCGTGAATTGCTGTGCGTTCATGTCCCGTATTGCATAATTGATATTTGCCAGCACGCTACCGCTTGTGTTTTTGAGGTTGATACCCCCTTCAACCTGCCCACCTAGCATATCAAACTCAAGCGCATTTATATCAAGCGCACCATCAGTCATGGCTACTTGAAACTTGGCATCTTTTCCTGCAAAGCGATTACTCATTCGCAAGCGTTCAGACTTCATCGAAAGACGTGCATCAAGTCCAGCAAATAGCGCCTCACCGAAAATACTGTTCTCATCGATCGTGAGAAAATCATTCAAGCCCAAAGACGCACCCAGTGTCGTGCTGCGTCCAAAAACGCTTTCTGCCAGTATGCTCACATCAAATCTGTCGAGCGTCATCTTTCCGGTCAAGCGTGGTCGCGCAACCTGCATTTGCTTAAGGTTCAATTCGCCCGCATATTTATTGCCAGCAAGTTGGCCTTGCAAGTTTGCAACCGCAAAGTCTGATTGGACTTTTTTGAGGTTAAACGACGCGGAAAACGGATAAGCTTTATTAGGATCAAAATATGGAATGGGTAATTCCAGAAGCGCACCATAAGGCGCAGCATTCTCAAACCCTAGCGTAACATCAAGATCAGCATCATAACTGTTCCAGTCCTGCGTTTGAACGGCCCCCTTCGCAGAAACCAAAGCATCCTGACCCGTTAGGGTGAAGCGACTTTTAAGTCCTTCCCTTGCATTGCCTGATAGACTGAAAGCAAGTTTCAAAGACCCCGCAATCTCATTTTGAAAATCACTCGAAAAATTGGTAACCCCCAGCTGTTGAAGAAGTTTCGCAGGGCTCTCATTCTTTAAAAAGCCATCAATGGTCAACGGCAGTGCGATCGTGTCATTTAACGCGCCATCAAAGCCCAATTGTAAGGAAACATCGCTTCCGCCCATCTTGCCATTAACAAGCATTCGCCCTTTGGCACCCTGTGCATTTTCCGTTGTGTCGAGTTCAAAGTCCAAGTGAGTGCTTTGCGTCAACACGGCATTAGATTGTAAATGTTCAATCAATATGTTCTTGCCTAGAAAGCGAGATGCAAACGCCAAGAGTTGCGAAGCATTTTCAGCGCTTAGCTTAAGCTTCATATTGCCATTGGGTTTATTCAAGATATTTTCTATGCGGCCTGTCGTTGCAATTTTGGCCCCCAGCAGATCATCCGCATTTAGACGCTCGACGGATACTATACCGTCTTTGACTTGCACATGAGTATCCATGCCCTGTGCCGTTAATAACTTGCCGTCAATCTGGGCCTCAAAAACGTCAGCCTTCACCTTGATATCAAGTTCATGTGCCTGTTCGGACTGATTAGGCGGTTGCATCAAGGAATAAATGGCTGACAGATCATCAAGATTTACGCGATTGCCTTTAAGTTCCGCCAAGATCGCAGGCTTGCCATTTTCAGACGAAAGCCTCTGCAACTTGCCACGCAGAACTGCATCATCAAGGCGCAATTCCACATTTTCTAAAGTTGCCTGTCGCTTTGTAATGGTTAAGTCAGAAGACAAACCAACTGTCTTGAGCCGCCTGAATGTCTCATCCACATTACCCGATACCCAATCTGCAAAACCAGACGGTTGGCGCGATGCAATCAAAAGCTCGCCTGAAAATCCAAACCCGTTTTTAAGACCAAGACGCCCCTTTGTCTCAAATGCAGTATTACCCGGAAGCGTTGCACTTAACGAACTGATAGCCCAGCCACTGCCTGTAGGGCTGATCAGGCCTTTAACATCACGGATATAGGTATCGCCCGCTACAATTGCCGGCAAGATCAGATCAATCTCACCTTTTCCGGTTGGCACAGGGACACGTTTTAAAACTTCATGCAGCACTGATAGCCTGTCTGTCAGGCTTGGTTTTTCATCATCCTCACTGGGCGGTTCTAGCTGATCGATGTCAATTTGACGCCCATCGGCTTGTACCTTGAAAAAAATCTCATCACGAACGCTTACCGTACCTTGGCCCGTGATTGTATAAGGGTCTTCACGCGAGCCAATGTCCAGACGATATTCAGTGATGTTGATTAAACTGGGAGTGGCCTGAAAACTGCCCGTGGATAAAACGGGAAGCGGCTCAACAGGTTTTATCATTTCGTCCAATTGTGATTTCACAAAAGGTGAAATACGAAACTCTCCATTCCATGAAAGAGCATCGTTTTCCAATTTTACGGGACCATCAAGCAATAGATTATAGGGCTGGTCATTCCTGCTAAGGTCAATTTTCAGACGCATGGCACCATCATCCTGGAATGTGCCAGTCGCTATCTTGATACGACTTGCGATGCCTTCAACATCCGCAGCTGCATCTATGCGCCAAGGCCCTAGGATGGATTTCGCATTCAGATCGCCCTGAATATTTTCTACTTGCAAACTGCGGTCACCAACCAAACCTTTGACAAGGATTGAGCCCTTTTCAATAGTGAGCTTTTCAATGTTGACTTGCTGCGGATTGACCAGAAACTCTTTAGGATTAGTCCATGCAATCGTTCCATCTTCTGCAACCTGCAAATTCACTTTGGGTGCTTGCATGGACATATCAACGATACGAACCTGACCGGACAAAAAGGGCAATAATTCTGCGGTGAACGCAAATTGTTCAACCGTCATCAGCGGTGAACCATCGTTGTTTCTGCCAACCTGCAAATCCTGAAAACTCAAGTAAGGAAACGGCAAAAGGCGTAAATTCGTTTTACCGCCAACCTTTACTTCTTGCCCGACAACGCGAGAAGCTTGGGTTTCAAATTCGCTGGTAAATTCATCCCAATCGATAAAGTAAGGCGCAATCAGCGCTACAAACAGAAGCACAACGAAGAGACTTCCCAAAAAGATGAATAAGCGAAACAAAAGGTTCATTTGTAGTGGCTGTCCTAACGCGTAACTTTACTCTTGATAACCCACGACCTTGCCAGGGTTCATAATGTTATCTGGATCAATAGCCTTTTTTATTGACGCCATTATGTCAGCCCCTGTTCCATGTTCAATGCGCAAGAACCTTCGCTTGCCCTGCCCGATGCCATGTTCACCAGTACATGTACCCTCCATGGCAATCGCGCGCATGTTAAGACGCTCAATAAATTCTTCCGCACGCGCAACTTCGTCTTTATCATCCATCATCACCAAAGGTGTGATGTGAAAATTACCATCCCCAACGTGGCCAATAACAGGCGCTACAAGATTTAAACTTTCCGCATCTTTTTGCGTCTCCGCCACGCATTCCGCAAGTCTGGAAATTGGCACACACGCATCCGTCGCAATCCCCTCACACCCGGTGCGCCACGCAAGCATTGCATAATAAGCATCATGGCGCGCTTTCCAAAGCTTGTTGCGAGCTTCCGTGGTTTTTTCCCACAAAATGACACCACCACCAACAGTTTCTGCAATTTCAGAGAAAAGCTCAACTTGCTCGTTCACACCATCTGACGTTCCATGAAACTCAAGAAATAGCGTAGGCATGCACCTATAGTCTAATCCCGAATATTTATTGATCATCTCAACTTGCAAGGCATCAAGCAATTCAATACGTGCCATTGGCAAGCCCATTTGCATCGCCATAATTGTTGCATTACATGCACCCTCAACCGTTTCAAATTGACAAATACCAGCTGAAATACGCTCAGGTACACCATGCAGCCTAATTGTGAGTTCTGTTATAATCCCAAGTGTTCCTTCAGAACCAATCAAAAGCTTGGTAAGATCATAACCTGCAGAAGACTTACGCGTTCTGGCAGCAGTTTTAACAACATCTCCATTAGGCATGACAACCTTCATGCTAATAACATTTTCCCGCATTGTCCCGTAACGCACCGCATTCGTTCCTGAAGCACGTGTCGCAGCCATGCCGCCCAAAGATGCATTTGCCCCTGGATCAATCGGGAAAAACAAACCGGTATCGCGTAAATGGTCATTCAACGCTTCACGCGTAACACCCGGTTGTACGACACAATCCAAATCTTCGGCATTTACCTTAATGATTTGGTTCATACTGTTGAGATCAATGGAAATACCGCCCGCAGGTGCATTGACACCACCCTCTAGTGAAGTGCCCGTACCAAAAGGGATAATCGGCACTTTATAATCTGCACAAACACGCACAACGTGCTGAACCTCTTCCGTAGATTCTGCAAATACAACCGCATCTGGAAGCTGCGAAGGAATATAAGTCATCGTATGAGCATGTTGCTCAAGAAGCGATTTTGATGTTTTCAGTCGCTCACCAAAACGTTGTTTTAAAACACCGATGGCAGTTTCAATACCATTTTCATTACGACTCATGGTTTCCAGGTCTTGCAGTGCCACTGTAGTTATCTCCCCATCGAATTTTCATTACCTTGATAAAGAACCCTGAGGTGACATGCAAACACCAATCAAAGAAAATTATACTGCCCTTGCGTCGACTCAATGCTTGTGAAAAGCTTGAGAAAACAAACCGGTCGGGGAACATGCCGGAAATACTTAAAAACCTTCCATCGCTTATCTATAAATGGATAGAGCCCAACCTATCTGCGTTTAACGCGGATAGGCAACTTTCTGTGTGGCTGGTTGCCCTGATTATCGGAGGCATTGTCTCAATTGCAGCGATTATATTTCGTGAACTGATTGGGTTGGTGCAGTGGATCTGGCTATTTGACCGAACAGAAAATGTCGTAACGGCTGCTCAAAACACTCCTTGGTACGTAATTTTATTAGCCCCAATGGTCGGCGGCGCAATCGTTGGCTGGATATTAACAAACTACCTTCCCTTAAGACGTACAGGCGGCATACCAGATGTTATGGAGGCGCGTGCCATTGATGGGCGTGATATCGATCTTAAATCAGCACTCCTTTCGGCAGGAACAACAGCCATATCGCTCGGCTCAGGGGCAAGTTCTGGCCGTGAAGGTCCCATGGTGCACTTGGCGGCAGGCATAGCCACTTGGTTCATAGATATTTTCAAAGTGCCTCACGGCTCAAAAAACACATTATTGGCCAGTGGTGCGGCTGCTGCCGTTTCTGCATCGTTTAACGCGCCGATAGCAGGCGTCTTGTTTGCGCACGAAATTGTATTGGGACATTATTCGAGACGATCCTTTGTGCCCATTGTGATTGCAGCGGTCAGCGGTACAATCTTTTCCAGACTATGGTTCGGCGATATCGCTGCCTTTGAAATTCCAGACTACCAAATCACTTCTTATTGGGAGTTTCCTGCTTTTGCCATTCTGGGACTGGTTTGCGCGCTTGTATCCGTCATCTTTCAGTTTGCTCTGGTCAGTACGGATTATATTGCACGAAACATTGATATCCCATTGTTCTGGAGACCTGTCATCGGCGGCTTTTTGGTCGGTAGCATTGCAATCTTCTTTCCCGAAGTGCTGGGCGTTGGCTATGAAGCGACCGATATGGCGCTCAAAAACCAAATCGGATTACAACTTTTACTGGGTTTGCTTGTGGCTAAAACAGCCGCGACAGCGATTACGCTTGCATCGCGCTTTGGCGGCGGGGTTGTTGCCCCTGCGCTTTATCTTGGCGCAATGGCCGGCGGCGCATTTGGCTTGATGGCATCGAATGCATTTCCGGAACTGGCATCAAGCCAAGGCTTATACGCAATCCTTGGAATGGGAGCAGTCGCTGCAGCAGTGCTCGGCGCACCCTTTTCAACCACAATGATTGTCTTTGAGCTGACCGGTGGTTACACCTTAAGTATCGCGCTTTTGCTAGCGGTTTCCATCGCGACCGGAATCAATCAGGCAATTCACGGCCATTCGCTCTTTGAATGGCAATTGGAGATGCGAGGTCTTTTCTTCCGAGACGGGCCCCATAAATACGTCATGCGTTCAAACAAGGTGAAAGACTTCATGACCCCGTTGGAACAAGATGCCGAGCCAGTATACTTATCCAAACAGGATGATGAAGAACCGGTATTTTTACAAGAGACAGATAGTCTGGAAATAGCCTTGCGAATGTTTGATGACAATGGCCTACCCGACTTGCCTGTGGTAGATGGCAAACGCGACAACATCATCATCGGTCACGCAACACAGGTGAAGGCCTTGTCTCATTTCAACAAAGCGTTAGTTGCTACCAGTGAAGAAGAACACAGAGGCTAAATATAATGTCACTCAATTACGGACGCCCTCAGGTTTCCATCCCTGGCCCATCAATCATTCCTGATCGTGTTTTAAACGCCATGCACCGCCCGTCGCCAAACATCTATGAAGGCGCCTTGGTCGATATGGTGGACACGATTTACCCAGATCTGAAAACAGTTGCCCAAACCAAGCATGAGGTCGCGATTTACATCGCAAACGGTCATGGCGCATGGGAAGCCGGCTTGAGAAACACCTTAAAAGCTGGCGACAAGGTTCTTATTCTGGGCACAGGCAAGTTTCCAATTACCTGGGGTGAGATGGCACGCAGTCATGGTATCAAGACACAAATCATTGAATTTGGCATGCAAGAAGCTGCAGATCCGAACGCACTTCTTGAAGCGCTTGAACAAGATAGCGAAAATGAAATAAAAGCAGTGCTGGCAGTACAGACCGATACAGCCTCCTCGGTTAAAAATGACATCCCAGCTTTAAGAAAAGTAATCGACCAGGCAAACCATGATGCGCTATTCATGGTCGATTGCATCGCATCTTTAGGCTGTGATGAATATAAAATGGATGAATGGGGCGCAGACGTCACCATCGCCGCATGTCAAAAAGGCCTGATGACCCCCGCTGGCATTGCCTTTGTCTATTTCAATGACAAAGCTTCGGATGCAAGAAAGCGCGTTCAGCCTGGTGAATATTGGGATTGGGATCTTAGAACGAAAACAGACATGTTCTATAGAAAGTTTGACGGCACATCCCCTACGCATCATCTTTATGGCTTGCGTGAAGCACTAGATATTCTTGTGCATGAAGAAACGATTGAAGCTTGTTGGAAACGGCACGCAACCTTTGCAAGTTCAATCTGGTCAGCAATAGAACATTGGGGCAAGGATGGTGATTTGAAATTAAACATTACAGATAAGTCGAAACGTTCAACCGCAGTGACAACACTCGCCACAGCGTCCGATGACGCAACAAGAATACGAGAGTGGTGCGAACAAAAGGCTGGATTAACCTTGGGCATTGCACTTGGGTTTGAAGGTGAAGCTTATGACTCACACTTGCGCATCGGTCATATGGGTCATCTAAATCCGCCTATGGTCTTAGGCGCGCTGGCTACGATTGAAACCGCAATGAAAGCCCTCAAGATACCTCATAACGAAGGGGCGCTATCTGCAGCAGCTGAGATATTAGCACACCATGATTAGGATGGGTTTTAGGCTACCTTGTCGAGATAGATAACCTCTGCATGATAACTTTCGATAAAGGGCATAACGTCTTCAGCTCTCAGAGCCTTAGCATACAAATAACCCTGCCCGATGGAGCAACCAAGCTCTTGAAGCATGTCTCTATTGCCGTCAAGCTCGATACCTTCTGCCACCGTTGGAAGTCCAAGACTTTTGCCAAGCGCTATCACATTTTTCACAATCGCTACGCTTTCCGGGTTTGATGCCATGTCGCGAATGAAAGACTGGTCGATTTTGATTTTGTCAAACGGCAACATCTTCAAATGAGTAAGGTTTGAAAAACCGGTTCCAAAATCATCAATTGAGATTTGAACGCCACGCTTTTTAAGCCTCGCAACCGCTTCAGTAATCTCACCCACTTCTTCAATGAAGGCATTTTCTGTAATTTCAACCTCAATACGATCTGAGGAAATTCCTGTTTCTTTCAAAACTTCAAAAAACCCGTCCGTGGTTGCTTCACTTCGCAATTCATTTGGCGAAACGTTAAAGGCAAGCTTGATGTGATCAGGCCAGTTAACAGCAGCTTCGCAAGCGCGGCGTAACATCGTAAGCGTAAGCTCACGCATCGCACCAACTTCTTCTGCAATATGAACAAATACGTCTGGCCTGATAAATCCTTCGGTGGGATGTTCCCAACGCGCAAGAATTTCCAGCCCCGACACACGGTTTGTCTTCATGTCAATGCAAGGTTGAAAGTATGGTACAATCTGGCCTGCATGAAGTGCGTCCAAAAGTTCACTTTCCACGATCGCACGCTGACGCAAGGAATTCTCCATGGTCTCGTCATAGGTTTCGACGAATTCATGACTTTTATTGCGAGAGCAATAAAGCATATAGTCCAGTCTTTGAACGATGTCCTCTTCATCCCATTCTTGCGTAAACTTGCCAGAATTCAAGGAAAGTACACCAAGGTTCAAATGGATGCTCATCGTAAGATTATCAATTTCAATACCATTGGACGAATATTGCTTAATTGAATTGATAACCTCATCTACTCTTTGTTCAATTTCATCAACCGATTGAGAATTAATCAAAAGATAAAAGCGACCATTTTCCGCGCGAGCCGCAAAGTCATTATCGCGCGATAGCGAGCGTATTTGATTACCATAAAGGCTCTCTATTTTATTAGCTGTCAAAGCACCATGTACGCTTGCGATGGTATCCAGATTACGAATTTCGAAAGCAATTACAGACTTTTGGCTCATCACTTCATTATTTCGCATCTCGCCCAACATCAACTTAAAGCCTAGGCGATTAGACAGACCTGTATTTTTATCTAGAAAATCTTGCTGTTTGAGAAATTTTTCAAGCGTTTGTCTTGCAATGCTTTCCTGGCGGCCTTTCATTCGAAGCACGACACTGTAGGCCGTTAAACCGATGAACCCAACCCCCGAAAGGTTGAGGGTATATTGACTAAGCCCTGGATAACGAGCTGTAAGTTCCGTTGTTACCCAATTTAGAATTCCGAAACTTCTATCCATACAGAAGAAGAAAGCCATAATGCCGGCAATACTCAATATTTCAATTGTTTTCCTGCTTCGGATTGCATTGATAAACATTGTAGACAGCCCTGCACTAAACCATTTTATGAATAAGTTTAATTATTCAGAATGCAATCAAACTAAAATTGACTTAACACAGGTTGCATATGGCGGTTTATCCCATGAAAAAGCGACTTCTTGGTTTATAAACCCCTAACAAAAGAGCTATTTACTCAAAGTTCAGGAACCAAGCCCGATGCGCCCGAAGCCGGGAAGCTTTATGGCCGGGTTCAAGATATCAAGCCCTACCG
>CALFBU010000264.1 GCA_937951455.1 uncultured Rhizobiaceae group bacterium | reverse complement strand
CATCAGGTATTTACTCACTTCATGGGATTTGTCCGAAGCATGATCTTCAAACATGACCAGGGTGTTTTTTTCTAAGAGTTTTGTTGATCCCTTTAAAGCATCAATTTCAACACCTTCGACGTCAAGCTTCAAGATTAATGCCTTAGCGGTTTGCTCTGTGTACCAATCTGTTAAATCATCCAGAGCCAGCGTTTCAACATTACCTTTTTCGCGATCACCGTTATCGTTGAGCATTGAGCGGGCTTCATGTTTATCGCCGTGAATATTGACCATTTCTCCGCTTACGGAAAATACAGCGTTATGTCGGATTTCGAAACGGTTATTATTCAGTTCCGCATTTATTTCCAATGCTTTGAAGGTCACTGGATCAGCTTCGATTGCGATAGCGGGTTTTTTGCCGTAGGCCTTGCTTGTCACAACTGCAGACATATAGCCAAAATTGGCTCCGCAATCGATGTAGGCATAATCAATATGGTGGATGGCTTTTAAAAAGTTTTCTTCCGCACGTGAATAAACATCACCAGAATATACCAAGCGTGACCAATAGCTGTCAGCATAAGGGTATTCAAAATTCGTATCTTCAAAGAGTTGGGTACGTACCTTGCGCTTGCTTGGAACAAATGCCCTGACCAATCCGGCCGCTTTGGAATACCCTACATACTCCAAAGGCCGAGTCATCCATCCGGCAGAGCGAAGCGCAAACATGCCGAGTTTCTCCATTACACCAGCATTATCGATTTTACCCGACTGGAAATTGTGAGCGATAGGCATTTGCGTATTTGTCATGTCGTGTCCCGGAAATCTGTTTGAAACACAACGCTAACTTTAGAGGTTTAATGTTAAGTTTAATCGCACTTCACGAATGGATTTATGGTTAAGAAGTTGGCTACCAAAGAGCTAATTCTTTGGTAGCCTTGTAATATTTTACTTCCAGCGAGCGGTTGCAATGTTTGTTGCGCGGATTTTCTCAAGTTCTTTTGAAGCGCTCTCATTCATTGCCAATTTAGAAGCATAAATAATATCATCACGTGTGACGCCTATGTCTTTTAGACTGGTTTCATCAAGATTTAGCATTGTACGAAAGGCATCACGGTCAATTCTGCGCTGCTGGTGTCTTTCATAAGCAGTTTTTACCTTCAGAAATAGGCTGCTGATAAAACCAGAATTTGTTTGGTTGATCAGTTCGTCGTGGTTGCAATCATATTGAGTTGCACAGTTTGTTATATTTGTCATTTTGCTCTCCTTTTATCATGCCAAGTTGGGAGGATTGGCTGTTAAGTAGACAATGACGATTTTATGTGTTTCAATCAAACGAATAGATTTTATGGTAACTATCAGAAAAATTGAAAGATGATTTATGACTGTTTCTCAATTGCCCTTGCTTGAATTGGATTTGCTGAAAACACTAATTGCCATTGCGGAGACGGGGAACTTCTCGTCTGCTGCTGAAGCAGTATTTAGAACGCCTTCCGCTATTTCCATGCAAGTTAAGAAGATTGAAGAGATTGTTGGGCGTCCTGTTTTTGTTCGTGATAGTAGATCTGTATCATTGACACCCGATGGGCTTTTGTTACTTGAACATGCCAGACGTGTGCTTGCGCTCAACAATGAAATGATTGCTCGGTTTGTAACACCAGATGTTTCTGGCGTTGTACGTATGGGCGCTCCTGATGATGCTGCTGAGCGCTTATTACCAGAGATGTTGCGTCGATTTTCTCAAAGTCATCCTTGTGTGACAGTGGATGTGGTTGTGGAAGAATCTGTTGTACTGATCGATCGTATCAAAAATGGACTTCTAGATTTAGCTTTGATCACCTGTGATGCCGGTTTTGATGGTGATCAAAAAGCTGAAATCTTATTAAGAGAAAAATTGGTCTGGGCTGGGTTAAAAGGCGGGGTTGCAGCGGAAAGAACGCCGCTGCCAATTTCTGTGTGGGAAGAAGAATGTATCTGGCGTACTGCTGGTCTTCAAAGTCTTGAGCAACAAGGTATAGAGCATCGTATAGCTTTTCAAAGTGCCAATATTTCAGGGCAAAAAGCCGCTATCCTTGCTGACCTTGCTGTTGCGCCAATACCGATTTCATCAATAGGCGGTGAGATTGTTCAGGTTTCAAAAATGGCCAACCTTCCACCTTTGCCTGACTATGCCATGGGTATGATTTTTTCTGATAATTTATCAAGTCCTGCGGAAGCTGCTGCTGATCATTTGCGCGCTTGTTTTGAACTCAAACAAGCTGCCTGATTAAACACGTGAGCGCCTTCTTCTTCTGCGTCCACCATCCGCATCGCCACTGCCATCGTTATCCGCTTTCTTTTGTGGCAAGTTAACTTGCTCACCCAATTTGGGGAAGGGCTCAATCTTGTTTGGTAGGGCCATGGCGTTAACGAAATGGTCTTGAAACTTTGATTCAAGGGCTGTCTCTATCTTCTCGATTTTAGTGACAGTTGCCTCAATCTCGCGTCTGTAACCACGGTTTAGAAGCGCCATTTTTGCACCGTACCCAGCAGCGTTCCCTACAGCTTTTACTTTGTCCAGATCGCAATCCGGAATAAGCCCCAGAACCATGGCGTATTTGGGATCAATGAAGGTACCGAACGCGCCTGCAAATGAGATTGAATCAACTTGTTCGATTTCTAGCTTATCCATCAGGAGTTTAATGCCTGCATAGAGTGCTGCTTTTGCAAGCTGTATTGCGCGCACGTCTGTTTGCTGAATCATATGCGTTTGTTCGCCGCGCCAAAGTACATAGGAGAACGTGCGGCCATCTTCGATTATGCGATCTGATTTTGCAGCCAGTGAGCCGTCCACGACACCATCTTCCGAGATGATGCCAGCTAGATACATTTCTGCGACGACTTCGATGATGGCTGACCCGCAAACGCCAGTTACGCCAATGGATTTGACCGCTTCATCAAAACCTTCTTCGTCAGACCATTTGTCTACACCAATCACACGAACTTTTGGTTCGAGCGTGTCTGGGTCAATGCGCACGCGTTCAATAGCACCGGGGGCTGCGCGTTGGCCACAAGAGATTTCTGCGCCTTCAAAGGCTGGTCCTGTGGGTGAGGAGGCAGCAACAGTACGGTGAGAGTTGCCAAGAACGATTTCTGCGTTTGTGCCCACGTCCACCACCAACATCTGGCTTTCTTGTCTGTGAGGGCCTTCGCAGAGTGTCACAGCTGCCGCATCTGCGCCTACGTGACCTGCAATGCATGGCAGGATATAAACACGCGCGCCTTTGTTGACGGATATTTCGAGGTCTGATGCCCAGGTGTGTACAGCGCCTGAAACAGCCAGTGCAAAGGGCGCGCCACCTAGCTCTGTTGGATCTATCCCCAAGAACAAGTGATGCATGATCGGGTTGCCAACGAAGGCCAGGTCTAGAATATCCTGCGGGTCAACGGTTGCTTCTGTGCAAACGTTTTCGATCAGCCCGTTGAGTGCCACGCGAACCGCGGTCGTCATGCCTTCGCGCCCGTCCGGGTTCATCATGACGTAGGAGACGCGGCTCATCAGGTCTTCACCAAAACGAATTTGCGGGTTTGGCGCACCTGAAGAAGCAATGGTCTGACCTGAAAGAAGCGATACCAAATGCATGGCGATGGT
>CALFBU010000263.1 GCA_937951455.1 uncultured Rhizobiaceae group bacterium | reverse complement strand
GTGTCTGCCAGTCTCTTTACTGAGCCATGAAACAACACATCGTGTACCATTGCCACAAGCGCCAGCCTCGCTTCCATCAGAGTTTAAAATCCGAATACCCGCATCAATCTGTTCATTGCTGCTTTTATGGACTTCCATGATCTGATCAAACTTTGTCTGCGGATCGCCATCCAGCGCAACGGCTGCATCAGGCGTGATTTTAACCGCAGTTTCGCGCACATCAGCAACGATAATCTCATTGCCAAGGCCGTTCATTTTAACAAAGGGTACATTCATTTCACTCATAGGACTTCAAATAGTCCTCTTTGAGCCGAATTGCAAAGGGTTAGACGCTTCTCGCTTCACCTGGCCGCAAAAGCACAAAAGCATCGTCCGCCAAACCATGCTTTACTTTCGCCTCCGCCAGTGCCTTGACGGGGGCTTCGATGGCTTCATTGGTTAGCTGAAATGTGCCCCAGTGATGGGCGATTGTGGTTTGGGAGTTACAAAGCAAATGCCCTTGCACCGCTTCATCCGGATTTTGGTGTTGGCCTTTCATAAACCATCGCGGTTCATACGCCCCAATAGGCAGAATTGATACGCGTATTTCGCCATGCTTTTCAGTTAGTGCTTTATAATTGATGCCTTCATGAAAACCCGTATCACCCACATGATAAATCTTGCCTTGCGGTGTTTCCAAAACAAACGCAGCCCAAAGCGCCATACGCCTGTCTTTTACACCCCGCGCCGACCAATGATGCGCAGGCTCAAAATGAACGCGGCAATCGTTTTTCAACTCTGCAACGTCATCCCAATCGCCCGTGATGAATTTCGCATTCACATTTTTATCCGCAACAATCGTATCATTGCCAAGCGGACAGATAATCTCTGCATCATGTTCTTTGACCAAGCGATCAAGCGTTTCCAAATCCAGATGGTCGTAATGATTGTGGGACAAAAACACGTAGTCAATCGGTGGCAGGTCTTCAAACCTCACACCCGGTGGATTAACTCGTTTAGGTCCCGCAAATTGAACCGGACTGGCACGTTCAACGAAAACAGGGTCAGTAATGAAATTTAGCCCCGCGACCTGCACTAGCAAAGTCGCATGACCAATCATGGTGATCTTGATATCGTCTCCTTCAACCCGCGCATCAGGCTTGGCCTTATCAAACGGACTTGGATATTCACTTGGCCACTTTGCCTTGCCGCCCTGCCATTGCCATTTTGCAACCTCAGCCAGCGTTCTGGGTTCAACACCTTCAGGATTGAAGAAATTCACCCCATTATAATGGTCTGACTTCGGGCCTTTATAATAAAAGTTGGATGGTTTCCACGCAGCAAACGTCGCGCCACTACCAAAGATGCCAATTGCACCCAAGCCAAACCACTTAAGAAATTTTCTGCGTCTCATAAATCAGCCGTCCTTGTAGCATTATTCGCAAACAGCATCATCGGTGTCTATCCGCCTCTTAAGCGTTTTAAGTGTGTATTCCTTTGCAGGTTTCAAGCCTTCGCACTCGCGGTAATTTTGATCGGATTTTATACAATCTACATCGCAGAGCAGATAAGCTTTCCTGTCTTTTACAGAAACATGCCACACACGCCCACCCGGCGTTGCAATATAACCATCCGTCCCTTCTGCAAAATCTGCCAGCAAATCTTCCACAGAAGGCACCTCAGCATCACTGTCAAACGTATGCGCACCATGGGTATGGTAAGTCGCCACCACATCACGCCAGGCCCAGGGATTAAGCCCAGGATTACAACTGTTTCTAAACCCAGGAATAGGCGGCGAAAACAAAAGCGCCCCTGACCGGTGATAGCCAATCAAGCCGCAATATTCGATATTGTTTTTAAACGAATTGGGCTGAGCGATGTTTAGTGCCTGCTTTGCCAGATCAGTGACTGGATCAGCATTTGCTTGTTTATGGAAAAATAAAAAAGCAACGAGCGTAACTATGATAAAGCAAAATCTCAAAACCATGATGATATCCTTCAAAACATAAACTAAGCCAAAGCCTGCGAGATTCAACTCAAAGCTTGACTTTGAGCCTCTTTCGCTGTTTATACGGCACATCTCATGACAGAGACCAGATTTGAAAATGCTATTGGGGACCCGAAAAGGTATAAAGAGCTCCCTCAGGCAAACATCCGACAGCGCGTTGCGCCCTCGGGTGATTTTTTGCTTTGAGCCTATTTTTGTTTCCGATTTGTGTTTGAGGTAAGCTAACACCATATCAAATGTATGAGTTGGCAACCAAGGCTTTCCCCTTTGAGCGACTAGCGAAAAGGATAAGGAAATCCGAAAAAGGGAATTCTTTCCTTTCGAGCGATTAGCGAGAAAGACAAGAAAGCCCGACAGAAAGAGAATTGACTATGTTTGAATCATTATCAGATCGCTTGAGCGGCATATTTGACGGACTGACCCGACGCGGCGCTCTATCAGATAAAGACGTATCAGCAGCCCTGCGCGAAATTCGTCGCGCTCTGATTGAAGCAGACGTGGCGCTTGAGGTTGTTCGCGACTTTACCGAAAAAGTTCGTGAAAAAGCCGTTGGTGCAGAAGTTGTTAAATCCGTAACACCTGGCCAAATGGTTGTAAAAATCGTCCATGACGAACTGGTCGAGATGTTGGGTTCTGATGCAGACCCGATTAGTCTCGCAGCAACACCGCCTGTTACGCTGATGATGGTCGGCCTGCAAGGTTCTGGTAAAACAACCACAACCGCAAAAATCGCCAAGCGCCTGACTGAAAAACAAAAGAAAAAAGTCCTGATGGCTTCACTTGACGTGAAGCGTCCGGCAGCACAGGAACAGCTACGTCAATTGGGCGAGCAAATCAGCATCGACACACTGCCAATCGTGGCTGACCAATCCCCTGTAGATATCGCAAGTCGCGCTCAACAAGCAGCTAAACTTGGCGGATATGATGTTGTTATCCTGGATACTGCTGGTCGTACCCATATCGAC
>CALFBU010000262.1 GCA_937951455.1 uncultured Rhizobiaceae group bacterium | reverse complement strand
CAAAACGCGGATTTGTTGTCGATTCACCAAGATTAAGCAGCCTTTTGCCAATGGGGTAAAAACAGAAAGTACATAATGTAGTACATAAAAGATATTATTAAATAACATATTTATTATATAAATCAATAACTTAATAGCTGTAAATGGCGGACAGGAAGGGATTCGAACCCTCGAGACGGTTACCCGCCTACTCCCTTAGCAGGGGAGCGCCTTCGACCACTCGGCCACCTATCCACTGACACGGATATGATGGATGGTTTATGAACACAAGTCCTTTTTGCACATATTCAAATTTTTCTGAAAATTAAACGAAGAATCTAGCTTAGTTGCTAGCTACTTACGTATTGTTTTATCCATTTTTGGCTGAATTAACTGATTTTTACCTTGATTTTCCGCAACATTTCATTGTTATGTGTAGTTAACGCTATGTAAACTTTTTGCATACGTACGAAATGTATTGGCCTATTTAATACATTCATGAGGGGAATTAATAAAAATGAACAGCCTCCTATGAGTGTTCCTAGGTCTTGCAATTGCATGAATAGGGAGACAATTTTATCATGTGTAATTGGAAAAAATGGATTTGGCCCGGGATTTTCGCGGTTGTTATACTAACCGCGCTATCAACCTGGTTCAAAGCTGATGTGGTGCAGGATGATCTGACAGCGAAGGCGTTGCAAGATCTACAAACAGAACACTCTTGGGCCGATGTTAGCCTGGATGGCCGTGACTTGACTCTGTCAGGCACTGCACCTTCACCAGAAGCGGCGGCAGCTGCATTACAAATTGCAGATGAAGCCTACGATGTTCGCATTGTTTCAGACGCAAGTGGTCTGCTCGCTATTGCTTCTCCATTTGCACTCAACGCAACGAAATCTGATGGCAAAGTAGTCTTGACAGGCAATGTACCAAACGATGATGTACGTGCTGAAATTGTCGAAAGCGCAAAAGCTGCAGCACCTGATGCAACAATTGATGACCAAATGACATTGGCAAGGGGCGCAAATGAAGGTTTTGCGGATTGGGCAAAATTCTCTATTGGCGAGCTTGGTGGCCTGACAACTGGTGTTGCATCTGTATCGGACGCTGATATCTCTGTCACAGGCGTTGCATCCAGCTTCGATAGTTACGATGCAGCCCTTGCAAATCTTTCAGGAACTGTTCCTGCTGATGGCAAAGTTGTTGAAGCTGAGATTACACCGCCAACAGCATCACCATATGAATGGATGGCCGATTATGATGGCAGTGCAGTTACGCTAAGTGGCTTTGCACCTAATGCAGATGACCGCAACGCGGTTGAAGCATCTGTAAAAGAACAACTTCCAGAAGCGACCATTACGAATAACATTCGTATCGCTGAAGGCGCACCAGATAATATTTCCGATGCTGCCAAATACGCAACAGGGTTCTTTCCTGGATTTACACAAGGGAGAGCTTCATTCTCGGATAATAAGTTTTCTATTTCAGGTGTTGCAAAATCACCAGCGGAATTTGAAGCTGCGCAAGCCAATATTTCTAATCTGACAGAAGGTTATGAGCTTGCTGAAAACAATATTCAGCCAACAGGTGTTTCACCATATGAGTGGAATGCAAGCAAAGACGGACAGGCAATTGTTTTATCAGGTTTTGCGCCAGGGACTGCAGCCAGAGATCGCATAGAAGAAAATGCAAAATCTGTCTTCCCGTCTGCAACGATTGATAATCAATTGAAAATTGCTGGTGGTGAAACTGCACAATATGATCCTGCAACAGGTTACAGCCTTGATATGTTGAAAAACTTTTCATCTGGTGAAGCCAAGATGGTTGATGATAATCTTACCATCACGGGTCGTGCGCAGTCCTTTGAAGCCTACGACGCTGCAATCGCTGCAGCGGATAATGCGCCAGAAGGGGTGAGCTTAAACGCATCGGTGTTACCGCCAATCGTCAAGCCTTACCGCTTTAGTGCAGTAAAAGCTGATAACAAAATCACGCTTTCCGGTTATGTTCAAAATGACAATGCAAGAGCAACAGCCGTTTCGATTGCAAAAGAAGCGAACGCTGGTTTTGAAGTTGTTGACGAACTCAGATTGGCTGATGGTGTTGCTCAAGGTGTTACCTGGGCAAGTGCTACTGGTTACGGCATTCGTCAATTAGGTTCCTTGAACGATGGCAACATGTCTATCATTGATGGTAACTATAGCATTTCAGGTAATGCTGCTTCTATCGAAGTTCGTGATGCTGCGGTTGCTGATATCCAAGCAGGTCTACCAGGCGGCATGAAACTGGCTAGCGAAGCAATCAGTGCACCAGAACCGGCACCTGCACCAGAACCACCTGCAGCTCCTGTTGCTGACCCTTATCGCTGGAGCGTAAGTAAAGTTAAGTCTGGCGTTAGCGTATCAGGTAATGTTGCAGATAAGGCTGATGGCGATGGAATTGTTTCTATTGTGAAGTCTTCACTCGGTGTTTCCGATGTGACGGATAAACAGACAATTGCATCTGGCAAGCCTGACAGTTTCGATGTGGTTCGACGCATTGTGACTAATCAAGTTAAAAGACTTGAAGCTGGTCAAGGCAATATCATCGGACAAACGGTTTCTGTGAATGGTCGCGCTTCAAGTGAAGCAATTGCAAATGAAATCAATTCAACGATTTCAAATGCGCTTCCAGTTGGCTACTCGGGCTCAACAAACATTCTGTTTCCAAAGCCTGAGCCTGCACCTGAGCCAGTTGTACCAACTGCTGATCCATATCGCTGGAGTGTTTCAAAACAAGCATCAGGCATTACTGTTCGCGGTAATGTTGTAGATGATGCTGCAAAAGCTGCGACAGTCGCAATGGTAAACAAAACACTTGGCGGCGAAGCGGCTGACAAGCAAGTTATCGCACAAGGCAAGCCTGATGGGTTTGACGATGCGCTTAAGCTTGTAACATCACAGGTCAGACTACTGGAAGCAGGACAAGGTAATGTTGTCGGCAATACACTTTCAGTGTCAGGTCGCGCAAAGAACGAGAACATCAAGAATTTGATTGATAAAATCGTTCAAAAGCGTCTGCCTGCTGGATTTACTGGAACAACAAATATTTTGTTCCCGAAACCAGAACCTGCGCCAGCGCCTGCTGCACCATCTGTTGATGCAGATGCATGTCAGGCACTAATTGCATCCGCCATCGATGGTCAAAAGATCCTGTTTGAAACTGATAAAGCAGTTATCAAATCAGACTCTGAAGGCGTATTGGATGCAGTTGCAAAAGCAGCCAACGAGTGTCCTGCAGTTCGCATGGAAATTGGTGGTCATACAGACTCAAGAGGTCGTGACGCTTATAACCAGGAACTCAGTGAAGCACGTGCAAATGCAGTGAAGACATATCTGGCAAATGCTGGTGTTGACGCTTCAAGGCTGGATGCAAAAGGTTATGGTGAAACACAACCTATCGCTTCAAACAAAAACCGTGATGGGCGCGCTCAAAACCGCCGCATCGAATTCAACGTGATTAAGTAAGGAGGACACATCATATGTTCTATTTAATCGAACAACTTTTCCTCTTTCTGCTAATAGCCTTCATCATAGGGCTGGTAGTTGGCTGGATTACATCTGAACCTAGAAAACAACGTTAAGAGAGAAGGGAATAGTATTATGACAATGTTTATTATCCAGTCACTCTTGCTAATGGCAATTGCCTATATTCTTGGGTGTATCATCGGATGTGTTTTACATCGCATGTTTGCGGCACCAGAGAAAGCGGCTGTTGCAGCAGCGCCAATTGCAGCAGCTGCTGCGGTTGCGCCAAAGGTAGAGCCTAAACCTGAGCCAAAACCGATGCCAGTTGCAGCTCCTGCACCAGCGCCTAAGCCTGTTGCAAAGCCTGCGCCTGCGCCAAAGCCGAAAGCCAAGGTTTCCAAGCCGAAGCCTAAACCTGCAGCGCCTGCACAAAAAGATGACCTAAAACGTATCAAGGGTATCGGCCCTCAAAACGAAGGCCGTTTGAACAACGTTGGTGTAACAGCCTTTGCCCAGATCGCGGCCTGGTCTGCAAAAGATCAACGCGAAATGGGTAATCGTCTTGCCTTCCCTGGTCGCATTGAGCGTGAAGAGTGGGTGAAACAAGCCAAGGTTCTTGCAAAAGGTGGAACGACTGCATTTGCCAAACGTGTAGACAAAGGCGAAGTCGACTCATCAAAAGGGAAAGCCAAAGCGGGTGATATGGGTAAAAAACCTTCCGTCATGAGCAAGGCTCCCGCTGGCGGTGGTGATAATCTGACATTGATCGACGGTGTTGGTAATGCGCTTGAGAAGAAGCTGTTCGCACTTGGTATTTACAAGTTCGATCAGATTGCCAAATGGACTGCTGCGAACGAAACTTGGATCGGTAACGAGATCGGTTTCCCTGGTCGTCCTGAACGTGAGAACTGGGTCGCTGAATCCAAGGTTCTGGCAAAAGGTGGCATGACAGAACACGCCAAGCGTGTTGAACGTGGAGAGATTACTTCCAGTCGCAAGACTAAAAAGTAAGGCCACCCGTATAAAAATAATAAGCCCGCTTAAGAAATTAAGCGGGCTTTTTTGTATCTTTCGTTTGAAAATTAAAAGCTTAAAGCTGCGATTTAAGAAATTCTGCTATTTGTTTATCCAGCCCGCCAACACTTAATATAGGGGCGTGATTTTGACCTGTAGCGATAACTGTTTTCATTTTGGGATGAAGCATTTGCATGGCATCGAAGGTTTCTTGTGACAGGATGTCCGTGTTTTCCGCGCGAATTGCAAGCGTAGGAATTCGGATCAAAGCAGCAAAATCCGGCCACATGTCAGGCAGGCGTTCATCAAGATTTATAGAGCGAAGACTCGTTAAAAGCTTTTTGTCAAACTGTAAGACAAGTTTGCCATTTTCAAGCTTGTAAAGCCGTCTCGCTTCCTTTTCCCATTCATCTTTTGAAAATGCAGGCGAGGTCGACTTGCCCAAACGTTCACGCAACTGGGCTGCTTCCTCAAAGGATGATGGCAGGCTTTCACTCTCATAAGTGCGCCAGATTCTGACCAGTCCAGTCGCATCAATCACCGGACCAATATCGTTTAAAACTACAGACTTTATGATGCCTGGCCGCATGGTGGCTAACATCATGATGATAAGCGCACCACGCGACGAACCAATGAAGTTTACTTCACCCAAGCCAAGTGCGGTTAATATGTCTATTGTATCTTCAGCTTCGACGGAAAGCGTGTAGTTTTGCCAATCTCTGTCATACTCAGATTGCCCGCGTCCTCGACAATCTATGGATACAACTCGTCGGTTGCCGCCCTCGGAACTTGCAAGGTAAAGCGCCAAGTCGTGAAAGTCACTTGCATTGC
>CALFBU010000261.1 GCA_937951455.1 uncultured Rhizobiaceae group bacterium | reverse complement strand
CCGATTTTGTCGTCGAAGGCGCACGCGATGGCCGAATGGTATCGGACCTGATGGAAGCCGGCGCTCGCGTCATCACACGAGACCAATGCATGGAAGGCATTCCGGAAATGATCCATGACATTCAGGTTGAAGCAACGTTTCCCGATGGCACTAAATTAGTTACCGTCCATGAGCCGATCAGGTAGGAGAACACAAATGATCCCCGGAGAAATCATAACTGTCGGCGGCGACATAACCTTAAATCAAGATGCTGAAACGATTACGCTTAAAGTTGAGAACACGGGCGATAGACCCATTCAGGTTGGCAGCCATTATCATTTTTATGAAGCCAATGAAGGGCTTGTCTTTGACCGTGAAAAATCAAAAGGCATGCGTCTCGATATCGCCTCTGGCACAGCTGTTCGTTTTGAACCAGGGCAGGCGAGGGATGTTACGCTTGTGCCTGTTGCTGGTGATCGCAAAATATACGGCTTCAATCAAAAAATCATGGGAGCGCTATAATGCCAGCAACCATTTCAAGAGCAGCTTACGCCGATATGTTTGGTCCGACAACAGGTGACAAGATCAGGCTTGCGGATACGGAACTGTTCATCGAAGTTGAAAAAGATCTGACCACCTACGGTGAAGAGGTAAAATTCGGCGGGGGCAAGGTGATCCGCGATGGCATGGGACAAAGCCAATCGAGCCGCGCGGAAGGTGCGGTGGATACGGTTATCACAAATGCGCTCATCGTAGATCATTCTGGTATTTACAAAGCGGACATCGGGCTCAAAAGCGGTGAGATCGTTGCAATTGGCAAAGCTGGAAATCCTGATACGCAATCGGGTGTCGATATCATCATCGGGCCGGGTACAGAGGCAATTGCCGCTGAGGGAAAAATCGTAACAGCGGGTGGGTTCGACAGTCATATTCATTACATTTGCCCACAGCAAATCGAAGAAGCTTTAATGTCTGGTGTCACAACCATGCTGGGTGGTGGTACTGGTCCTGCACATGGCACTTTGGCAACCACTTGTACGCCTGGCCCTTGGCATTTAGGGCGTATGATCCAGTCAGCTGATGCTTTCCCAATGAATCTGGCCTTTGCAGGCAAGGGCAACGCATCGCTGCCAGGTGCATTGGAAGAGATGGTTTTGGGTGGCGCATGTGCGCTCAAGCTGCACGAAGATTGGGGCACGACCCCAGCAGCAATTGATTGCTGTCTATCCGTGGCTGATGATTACGATGTGCAAGTCATGATCCATACTGATACTTTGAATGAATCCGGCTTCGTCGAAAATACCATCGCCGCCTTGAAGGGCCGTACCATTCATGCCTTCCATACGGAAGGCGCGGGCGGTGGTCATGCACCTGACATCATCAAGGTCTGTGGTTTGGAGAACGTGCTGCCATCATCAACCAATCCAACGAGACCCTATACCGTCAACACGCTTGATGAGCATCTCGATATGCTGATGGTTTGCCATCATCTTGATAATAACATTCCTGAGGATGTAGCCTTTGCTGAAAGTCGTATCCGTAAGGAGACCATTGCTGCAGAAGATATTCTGCATGATATGGGGGCATTTTCGATTATCGCTTCAGACAGCCAGGCGATGGGGCGCGTAGGCGAAGTACTCATCCGTACCTGGCAAACTGCTGACAAAATGAAACGCCAGCGTGGTCGGCTAGATGATGAAACAGGCGAGAATGATAACCTGCGCGTTCGCCGTTACATCGCCAAATATACCATCAACCCTGCCATAGCCCATGGTATGAGTAAGCATATTGGTTCACTGGAAGTAGGAAAACGTGCAGATCTTATCATGTGGTCGCCCGCATTCTTCGGTGTTAAGCCAGATATGGTTGTGATCGGTGGCACGATCGCCGCGGCACCGATGGGAGATCCCAATGCATCCATACCAACCCCGCAACCCGTTCACATGCGTCCAATGTTTGGCGCTTATGGTAAGTCTTTGACCAACTCATCGGTAACCTTCGTGTCAGAGGCAGCTCAGCAAAGTGATTTGGGTGCAACGCTAGGTATTGATAAACGGACCGTTGCGGTTGAAAACACCCGAGGCGGAATCGGTAAATCTCATATGATATTGAACAATGCAACACCTGAAATCGAAGTTCATCCCGAAACCTATGAAGTACGTGCGAATGGCGAACTGCTAACTTGTGAACCAGCAGAAGTTGTTCCGATGGCGCAGCGCTATTTTTTGTTTTGAGGAGACAACATGATTTACCTAATCGCTACCTTGAAGGTTGAAACTGGCATGAAAAATAAACTTGCTGAACTGGTAGAGCCTTGCCTCGAAGGTACTCGCAAGGAAAAAGGGAACATATCATACGACCTGATGGTGAATATTAAAGACGATACATCGCTTGTTTTCGTTGAAAGATGGGAGAGCATGGAGGCGCTTAATAACCATTTTACCGAGCCACATTTCTTGAAATGGCGAGAAGCACTAACTCCGCATTTGCTCGAGCGCAAGATTGAAATCATTTCTGGTGGTGAGGTTGAGGTGCGCTAATCCATGCAGGCAAACACCATTCATTCCCACACCCACAATCCAGCTGATACCATCACACTTGATGAAACAGCGAGACATCGCAGGCGGGTAAAGATGGTGTCTGATCATGGCATAGAGTTCCTTCTGGATTTGCCGCAGGCACGTTTGCTACGTCACGGTGAGGGCATAGAGCTTGCTGATGGGCGTATCATTGAAGTGATTGCCAAACCTGAACCACTCTATGAAATTCACGGTCATAATGGGCATCATTTACTTAAGCTTGCCTGGCAATTGGGAAATCGTCATCTGGCAGCTCAAATTGAAGAAGATCGCATTTTCATCCGTCGGGATCATGTCATCAAAAATATGCTTGAGGGATTAGGCGCAAAGGTGAAAGAAGTTACCGCCTCGTTTAATCCGCAAGGTGGTGCTTATGAAAAGGATCACCAACATGCACATCCCCATGAGCATGATCATTCTCATGACTGATATTCAATCGTTCATCCGTCTTCAAACATGGCTTTCCCCCGCATTTCCAACAGGAGCGTTCTCTTATAGCCATGGTCTCGAACAAGCCATAGCAAGCAAGCTTGTACACAATCAGCAAAGTCTTTTGGACTGGCTTTCGTCACTGTTAAAGCAGGGTGCTGGCTGGAATGATGCCGTAATTTTGGCAGAGGCCTGGCGAGCATGTTCGCAAGATCAAGATCTGGCTTATATCGCTGAACTCGGCGAAGCGATGAGTATTTCAAAAGAACGCCACCTTGAAACCATGGCGCAAGGCTCAGCATTTTTAGCAGCGGCGGCTACTTGGGGAGAAATACCGGAATTGCCAGGCGATTGTAGTCTTCCAGTTGCAGTCGGAAGTGTCACTGCAAAACAAGGTATAGAGCTGCAAGCAACCTTGGCAGCATATCTTCATGCCTATATTTCCAATCAGATACAAGCAGCCTTGCGTTTGATGAAACTGGGGCAACAAGGCGGCGTTGAAGTGCTTGCCTCGCTTGAGGCGCCAATTCTAACAACTGCAGCTGCGGCAAGCCAAACGACATTGGATGACCTTGGGGGTGCATCTTTCATGGCGGATATTTGCGCCATGCAACACGAACAACTTCAAACACGGATATTCAGATCATGAGCAAAAACGGCCCCTTGCGTGTTGGTATTGGTGGACCAGTCGGTTCGGGTAAAACAACCATTACGGAAAAACTTTGTAAGGCAATGCGCGATGAATTTTCGATAGCCGTTGTAACCAATGATATTTACACGCGCGAAGATGCAGAGGCTCTGGTGCGCATGCAAGCCTTGCCATCTGAAAGGGTTGTTGGCGTGGAAACGGGTGGATGTCCTCATACGGCAATACGAGAAGACGCGACTATTAACTTGCAGGCGATCGATCAGTTAAATAATCGTTTTCCTGATTTAGATGTGGTGTTGATTGAATCAGGCGGTGATAATCTTGCTGCAACGTTTTCCCCAGAATTGGCGGACACCACACTCTACGTAATATCTGTTTGCCAAGGTGAAGAAATCCCTCGCAAAGGTGGACCGGGCATTACACGTTCTGATTTACTGATCATCAACAAAAAAGATTTGGCGCCATATGTAGGTGCGGACCTTGAGGTTATGGAGCAAGATGCAAAGAAACAACGTAATGGTGCGCCATTCGTATTTACGGATGCTAAATCAGGAAGTCAGTGTGAAGAAATAGTAGCATTTTTGAAGGATGTAGGGGGCCTGACATAGATACGACCAGTCTGTTTTTAGGTGCAAAATTTACTATTTTGTCGGTCTGCATAAAGGATTGTAAGTTATCGCTTCGAGAAACTGGCTCGATAATAATCTGAAGTGCAATGATAATAAATTATCAAAAATATACCAAGGCATGTTAATTTTCTGTAGAAATAGTATCTTTTTTTGGCAAATAATGATTAGCTGAGGATCTGTAATCAAGGTGACTATGCTGTCCAAGACGTCAGTAGCGTTTTGTATAGGGAGGATTTCATGAATTTATTGCGTACTAGTGCTTTGGCTCTTGCTCTGAGTGCATCATCAGCTATGTCAGCGTGGGCAAGCGAACTTACAATTGCGATTGTTAACAACGGTCACATGATAAACATGCAGAAAGTTGCAGAAAAATACACGACCGATACTGGTGTAAAATTAAACTGGGTATCGCTGGAAGAGGGCGTTCTTCGTGAGCAAGTAACATCTGATACTGCAACCGGCGGTGGTCAATACGACATCATCAATATTGGCATGCAAGAAGCACCCATCTGGGGCGCAGCGGGTTGGATTGAACCTTTGAATTTTGGTGCAGATTACGATCTCGGTGATATGCTCCCGGCAATTCGCAATGGTTTGTCGCACGAAGGAACGCTTTATGCGGCACCTTTCTATGGTGAGTCATCGATGGTGATGTACCGCAAAGACTTGGCAGATGCTGCTGGTGTTTCAATTAGTGATAACGACTCATGGGACAATATAAAGAAAGCTGCTGCAGCTATTCATAATCCTGAAGCAGGCGTTTATGGTGCGTGTTTACGTGGTAAGCCTGGCTGGGGTGATAACATGGCTTTCATCACTACTGTTGTAAACTCTTTTGGCGGCGCATGGTTTGATAAAGCCATGCGACCAACTATTGATTC